>NZ_JBTSRB010000005.1:0-107186 GCF_054637675.1 Metallibacterium sp. | reverse complement strand
AGCGCATGGGCGCAGCGGGTGTGCAGGTGCGCTGGCTGTGCGCGGATATTCTCGAAGCCGATCTGCCCGCGGCGCATTACGCGCTGTGGCACGATCGCGCCGTGTTTCATTTTCTGATCGACGCGGCGGCGCGCGATGCTTACGTTGCGCGCGCGGCGCATGCCGTGCGCGCGGGCGGCCACGCGATCATCGCCACCTTCGCGGCGGATGGCCCCGAGCGCTGCAGCGGCCTGCCTGTGATGCGTTACGCGGCAACCGCGCTGGCGACCTGCTTCGCGCCGCATTTCGAGTGCATCGCTGATAACCGCGAGGAACACCACGCCGCAGCGGGTGCCACACAGCCGTTCACCTATGTGCTGCCGCGCCGTCGCGGCGGCACCGCCATCGTCACCGAGTCCGCATCATGCTGAAGATCGAGAACCTGCACGTTCGTGTCGCCGGCAAGGAGATCCTCAAGGGGCTCTCGCTGCAGGTGAACGCCGGCGAGGTGCACGCCATCATGGGACCGAACGGCGCCGGCAAATCCACGCTGGGCAACGTGCTGGCCGGGCGCGAGGGCTACGAGGTCACCGCTGGCAGCGTGCTGTTCGAGGGCCGCGATCTGCTGCTGCTGGAGCCCGAGGAACGCGCTGCTGCCGGCGTGTTTCTGGCGTTCCAGTACCCGGTCGAGATTGCCGGCGTCAACAACACGTATTTCCTGCGCGCGGCGCTCAACGCGCAGCGCAAGGCGCGCGGCGAGGCCGAACTGGATTCGATGCAGTTTCTCAAGCTGGTGCGCGAGAAACTCAAGGTGCTGGAACTGCCCGACGCGCTGCTGCATCGCGGTGTCAACGAGGGCTTCTCGGGTGGCGAGAAAAAACGCAACGAGATTTTCCAGATGGCGCTGCTGGAGCCCAGGCTCGCGATCCTCGATGAAACCGACTCGGGCCTGGACATCGATGCGCTGCGTCAGGTCGCGGCGGGCGTCAATGCGCAGCGCGCGCCGAGTCGCGCATTCATCGTGATCACGCATTACCAGCGCCTGCTTGATCACATCCGCCCCGATCAGGTGCACGTGCTGGCCGAGGGTCGCATTATCGCCAGCGGCGGCGTGGAACTGGCCGAGAAGCTCGAAGCCGAAGGCTATGCCGGCGTGCCGCAGGAGGCGCGGGCGTGAGCACGGCACTGCTGGCGGCGGTGCTGCAGCAGACCGGCGCACCGGATTTGCCTGGTGCGGGCATCGCCCAGGTCGATGCCGCGCGCGCCGCGGCGCGCGCGTTGCTGGCGCGGCACACGGCGCTGGTTGATGCGCGCGCCGAAGCCTGGCGCTATACCAGCCTGCGCGCGTTGGAGGCGCGGGACTTGCCGCTGGCGACCGCGGTCGACGACGCAAAAGTGGTCGCGCTGCCGCCCGCGCTCGGCCCGCGGCTGGTGTTCATCGACGGGCACTACGCGCCGCGACACTCGCAGCTCGCGGATCTGCCGGCTGGCGTGAATTTCAAGCCGTTGAGTGCGTTGCGCGCCGAGGACTGGCAGGCGCATGCCGCGCTGCTGCAGTTCGTCGGTGGCGGGAGCGATGTGCTGGAGCCGCTGAACCTTGCGCTGGCCAGCGCTGGCGCGCTGCTCGACGTGCAGCCTGGCGTGGTCGTGGATGCGCCGATCGAGGTGATTTATCTCGGCGTGGTCGCGGAACCATGCGCCTGGCATGCGCGCAGTCGAGTGCTGCTGGGCGCGGGCGCGCGGGTGATCTTGCTGGAGCGTCAACTCGGTCCCGGCACGGGCTTGGCCACGTTGCACACGGCGTACCACGTACACGCGGATGCGCGCCTCGACCTGGTCCAGATGCAGGAAGCCGGTGCGGCGCTGAGCCTGTTGCGCACCAGCACGCTCACACTGGCGGCGCGCGCCACGTTGCGCATGCACGCGTTGGATCTGGGCGCGGCGCTCACGCGCCATGCGCTCGGCGTGCGTCTGCAGGGTGCGCAGGCGCGTGCGGAGCTGCGCCACGTGGTGGTGCTGGATCGTCGCCAGCACGCCGACTTGCAGATGAACCTGCATCACGAGGTTGGCGAAACCAGCAGCGATGTGCGCTGCCGCGCCGTGGCCGCCGCGCGTTCCCGCGCCGTGCTGCAGGGCGCGATCACCATCGCCGCTGGCGCCGACGGCAGTGATGCCGCGCTCAGCACGCATAATCTGCTGCTGTCCGATCAAGCCGAGATCGACGCGCGTCCGGTGATGGAAATCCATGCCGATGAAGTACGCGCCGCGCATGGCGCCAGCGTCGGCCAGCTCGATGCGACGATGCTGTTTTATTTGCGCGCGCGCGGCTTGCCCGAGGCCGAGGCGCGCGCGCTGCTGACCGCGGCACACTGCCGCGCCGTGCTCGACGACATCGTCCACGCCGATTTGCGCACTGCGGCTATGCAAGCGCTGGACGCGCGCATACAGTCGCTGCGCTGACCCGCACCCGCGGGCATCTTGGGAGCCGAACATGAGTACCTCCAGCGCAGCCACCGCGGGTTTCGACATCGACCGCGTGCGTGCCGATTTCCCCCTGCTGGCGCGCACGGTGCACGGCAACAAGCCGCTGGTGTATCTGGACAATGCCAATACCGCGCAGAAGCCGGCTTGCGTGATCGATGCGGTGTCTGGTTTTTATCGCGAACGCAACGCCAACGTGGCGCGTGCGGTGCATGTGCTCAGCGAGGAAGCCACCAATCTCTACGAGGGCGCGCGCAATGCGCTGGCGCGCTTCATCAACGCCGGTTCGGCGCAGGAGCTGGTGTTGACCAGTGGCACCACCATGGCCACCAATCTGGTTGCCTACAGCTATCTGCTACCGCGGCTCAAGTCTGGCGACAGCGTGCTGGTCACGCGCATGGAACACCATGCCAATATCGTGCCGTGGCAACTGGTGGGCCAGCGCGCTGGCGCCACGCTCAAGGCGGCGCCCATCGACGCGCGCGGCGAACTGCGCGTGGATGAGTTCATCGCCATGCTCACCCCCGAGGTGCGACTGGCCGCGGTGACGCATGTATCCAACGTGCTGGGCACGGTCAATCCGCTGGCCGAGATCGCCGCCGCCTGCCGCAAGCGCGGCATTCCGCTGCTGGTCGATGGCTCGCAGGCGGTGCCGCACATGGCCGTGGATGTGCGCGCGCTGGGCTGCGATTTCTATGCCTTCACCGGGCACAAGATGTGCGGGCCGACCGGCACCGGTGGGCTGTGGGCGCGGCGCGAGATCCTGGCCGATATGATGCCATTCTTCGGCGGTGGCGAGATGATCCGCGAGGTGCGCATCGAGGGCTCGACCTTCGCTGACCCACCCGGACGCTTCGAGGCCGGCACGCCCAACATCGCCGGGTTCGCCGGGCTGGGCATGGCGGTGGGCTATCTCGAAGGCATCGGCATGCAGCGCATCGCCGCGCGCGAGCAGGAGCTGCTGGCCTACGCCACGGCGCGGCTCAAGCAGGTTCCGGGCCTGCGCATCATCGGCGAAGCCGCGCACAAGGCGGCGGTGATCTCGTTTCTGATCGAGGGCGCGCACGCGCACGATCTGGCCACGCTGCTGGATCTGGAAGGCGTCGCGGTGCGCTCCGGCCACCACTGCGCGCATCCGCTGATGCAGTTCTACGGCGTGCCGGCCACCTGCCGTGCTTCATTCGCTTTCTACAACACCTTCGCCGAAGCGGATGCGCTGGTCGCGGCCGTGCACAAGGCGCGCAGCCTGCTGGCATGAACGAGGCGCGTGCCGAGGCCGGCAGTCCGTATCGCGCGCAGGTGCTGGCGCACGCGCGGGCGCCGCTGCATCAGCACACATTGACCCGTTGTGATGCCGCCGCCGAGGGCCGCAACGCGCTGTGTGGCGATAACATTCGCATCGAACTGACGCTGCGTGAGGGCCGCATCGCTGACTATGCTTTCCGCGCCGATGCGTGCGTGCTGACCGTGGCCGCGGCCTCGATGCTGGGCGAGTGCGTGCGCGGTTTTGATCTGCGCGCGGTGCAGGCGCTGGCGGTGCAGTTCGATCAACTGCTCGATGGCAGCGTCGCGGTTGAGGCCGGCGCCGAGTTGGGCGATCTGGCGGCGTTCGCCGAACTGGTCGCCTTTCCGGCACGGCGCAAGTGCGCGCGCCTGCCCTTTGCCACCTTGTTGGCGGCGCTGCATGGGAATGCCCGCGCCAGCACCGAGGAAGCCTGATGCACGAGTTGCTGTTCCGCCCCGCGACACCAGCCGACGCCGAGGCGGTCGTTGCGCTGGTTGAAAGCGCTTATCGCGGCGACGCCAGCCGCGTCGGCTGGACCACCGAGGCCGATCTGCTCGATGGGCGGCGCACTGATGTCGAGGCGGTGCTGGCGCTGATCCACGCGCATGATTCCATGATCCTGCTGGCGCAACCGCCCGATGCCCAAGCCCTGCTGGCCTGCTGCCACCTTGCGCGCGAGTGCGGGGACAACGCCTATTTCGGCATGTTCGCGGTACGACCCGGTGCGCAGGGTGGTGGCGTGGGCCGGCGCGTGCTGGCCGAGGCCGAGCGCATCGCACGCGAAACCTGGCAGTGCACGCACATGGCCATGACCGTCATCGACGCGCGCGCCGAGCTGATCGCATGGTATGAGCGTCGCGGTTACCACCGCACCGGCGAGTACAAGCCGTTCCCCTATGGCGACGCGCGCTTTGGGATACCCAGGCGCGCTGATCTGCGCTTTGAACTGCTGTTGAAGCCGCTGGCCAAGGCGTGCGCATGAACGCTGCATCACTCAACGGCTGGGTTCGCGTTTGCACCCGCACCGAGCTGCTACCCGGCGAGTTCAAAACCGTGTGGGACGGCGACACACCGGTCGTGGTCTACAACATCGACGGCGACCTGTACGCGATCGAGGATCGCTGCACCCACGATGACGGTGAACTGGCCGGCGGCGATCTGCACGGCTATGAATTGGAGTGCGCGCGTCACGGCGCGCGATTCGATGTGCGCACGGGTGCGGCTTTGTGTGCGCCGGCCTATGCGCCCACCGCGAGTTTTCCGGTGCGCGAACACGAAGGCGTGATTTACACGCGCGATGATCGCGGCTGAACGAGGCTGCACGCGTCAGAGCGGCGATCAAGCGCCGGGTGCGGTACTGGCCGTCGACACGGATGCGGATGCCGGTGGTTGTGCATCGAAACGCACCAGCACGACTTCGCCATGGCCGCTGATGCAGTTGGCGCCCGTGGCCCAGGCGCTGTCACCGGCTTGCAGGTCAAGTCGTTCGTCGCTGACCTGGTGCAGTTCGGCGTGGCCGGTGAGCACATGCACGAACCAGCGCGACGCCTCGGGCAGCAGCAGGGCACCGACCAGCGGGCGTGCCAGCAGCGTCAGCGTGGCTGCGGCATCGGCGCGCGTCATCAGGTTGAACACGCGTGTCGAGCCATCGGGCAGGCTGGCGCGCGGCGCCACGCCGCCATCGAAGCGTGCAACCTGCAAGCGGTCGAGGTGCAGCACAGCGGGTGTGCTCGCGTTGCTGAAATGCAGATGCAGGCGGCCATCCAGCGGCGTCATCTGGCGCAGCGTATCCGCGTAGTTCGAGAAGTATGCAGCGCGTACGACGCGCGCGATGCTGATACGCCACTGCCATGCCTGCGCATCCGGGCCGACGGCGAGCACCGTGCTGGTGCCGGCGCCGTTGGCCCAGGGCTCGTCGCGCAGCAGAGGTAGAGGCAGGCGTTGCAGCATGGGCGCAGGGTTCGAGCGGCGCAATGCGCCTCGCCGACAGCATGCCACGCGCATGCTGCGTGGGTCTCAGCCTGTTGCCGTACGCGCGTGCGCCAGCGGTGGATGATAGGCGAACACGTGCGCCGGCCAGCCGCAGAAATCGAGTGTGTCGACGCGCTCGCCGCCAAGATGCGCGGCCAATTTTTCCGAGGCCACATCGGCGGGACGGATCAGGCTCACCACGCGCTCGGCGCGCAATTCACGCCATGCGTATTCGAGTGCGGCGCTGGCCGCTTCGGTGGCGTGACCCTGGCCGCGCGCGCTGGGCTCGATCATCCAGCCCAGTTCCAGATCGGGCCAGCCCTCGGGTTTGAGCAGGCCGACGCGGCCGATGAAGCGCCCATCGCCGAGCAGTTCGACCGCCCACATGCCGTAGCCGCGCAGTACCCAGTGGCCCAGCAGCATGGCCATCGAGCGCCAGGCATTGAGTCGGTCCAGCGGCTTGCCGTCGCCGACATGGCGCGTGCTGGCGTGGTCGGCGAGCATGCGCGCGTAGGCGTCGAAGTGATCCTCGCGCAGCGCGGTCAAACGCAAACGCGGAGTGCGCAATTCGGGAATGTCGATGTTCATGGTGCTGCGCGCGCGCGTCGGCATCACGGCGCGGCCAGCAGGGCGGCGAGCTGCGCCGTCGAGGATGCGATGCTCTCGTGCCAGGCATAGCCGACGATGCTCTGGCCGGTATCGGCATCGCTGAACTCTTCGACCTGCCCCGGCGCCAGCAAATGGCGGTAGTCCACGGTCAGCTCGGCGCCGGCATCGAGGGGGCCGTTGGCGAAGATGAAGCCCAGGTGCCACAGCCCGGTGGGCGTGAAGCTGTGATTGACGAAACACTCATCGGGCCATTCCGGCGACAACGTGTAACGTTGCTCGAACCAGCGCGCGCTGGTGTGCAGCAGGCGGGACAGCGCGGGATCGGCGCTGATTTCATCGAAGGTGTAGGTGCGATCGATCGCATTCGGCGCCACCACGATGCTGCCGGCAGCCACGGGCGCTTCAAGAAACAGGCCCTTGCCAGCGCCGGGAATGCGCGACGCAGCGATGTGATAAGGCGTGAGAATCATGCGTGTGTCCAACTCGGGGACGTGATTGTAGTCCCGTCGCCGGTGTGCGGTTGCGTGCGCGTGGATGGGTGCCTTACAAGGCCGCGCAGGCCGCGGCGATCGCCGGGTTTGCGGTGGCGTTGCGCAGGCGTCCGGAGTTGCTCATCACCAGTTGTCGCGCGGTGTCGGCGCGGCCGGCCTGGCACAGGGTAAAGGTGACGTTGCTGCCCGCCGCGCCGCCGCTGGGCCGGAACGCCAGCCGCGTGCGTCCGCGCGTGGACAGGATGCGCAGGCCGGCATCGCCGCCGCCGCGCAGCAGTGGCGCGGCATCGGGCTGATCATCGCGATCGCGGTCCACGGCGATCAGCCAGCCCCCGTCCCAGCGCGTATCGGGCGCGCAGCGCATGCCGTCGCTGCTGGGACAGACAATGATGCGCGCACCGGCCGACACCGCTGCGGTGCGCGCGTAGTGCAGCGCGCCGGTGAACTCATTGCCTGCACCCAGCACGCGCTGGCGCGCGATGGCATGACCCAGCGCTGGCGCGGCCAGCGCGCCGAGCACGCCGATCACGGTCATGACCAGAATCAACTCGATCAGGGTCCAGCCAGCTTGCCTGCGCATGTCTGAATTCCTCGCCGCGACGAGGATTCAAGCTAGGCCGCCGCGCGTGGATGCGGCAGCGGCACAGGCCGCCGCGGGTTGTGCGGTGATGCCTACGACACGCGTCAGAGCGCGCCCGCTGCGCACATCAAGCGGGCTTGCCGGCCTTGAGTTTGGCCACCAGCGCGTGCAGCGTGGCCTGGGTTTCGACGCGTTGCCATACCGCGCCGAATTGGGCGATGGGCAGATGTTCGCGCCGGGTCGCGGCGATCAGATCGGCGCGCGCCACGGCGCGAGTTTCCAGCATGGCCTGACGCGGCAGCGCCAGCAGCGCCTGCAGCCACAGGCGCGCGTGTTGCGGCACCTGATCGACATCGGCGAGTTCATCGACCATGCCGATGCGCAGCGCCGCATCGGATTCCAGCATGGCGCCGGACACCAGCAGGCGCTCGGCGCGGTAAGGCCCGAGCAGACGCGCCAGCGCATCGCGGATGACGGCGGGCACGGTCAGGCCCACCTGCACTTCGTTGAGGCCGATCTTGAACGGACCCCGCGCCATCACGCGGTAGTCGCAGAACAGCGCGATCACCGCGCCGCCGGCGGGGCTGTGGCCGGTGACGGCGGCGGCGACGGGGATCGGGCATTGCGCCAAGGCCGCAGCCATGCCGAAGAAATCCTCGAAGCAGCGCTGCAGAGCCGGCGCGTCGAGCATGAGCAAGGCGGGCACATCCAGTCCGGCCGAAAACATGCCGGAACTGCCGGAAATCAGCAGCGCCTGCGCACCCTCTGCGGGCGCGGCTTCGATGGCCTTGCGCAGCGCGCGGATCAGCTCGGCGTTGAGTGCGTTGACCGGCGGTCGCGCCAGGCGCAGCTCGCGGATGCCGTGGGCATGTTCAGTGATGTGCAGCATGGGGCGTCGTCAGTGGAGCGCGGGCGCGAGGCTGGCATCGTAGCGCAGCGTGTAGTCGATGCGGGTACTGCCGTCGGCGGGCACGCGCACGCGCCACATCAGCGTATCGATGCCGTGTTCGGCGGGCTGCGGCGCGCTGTGCAGCAACTCCCAGTTGCGCCAACGGCGCGGATGCGCATACACGGTGATCGTGCGCGCGCTGCGGCCGGTGTTGCTGAGTGTGTAACGCAAGCCCTCGGTCAACACCTTGCCAGCGAGTTGCCAGCGCGTGCGGCTGCGGGTGACTTTCAAGTCGTAGGCAGCGCCGGGGACCAGTACCACGCGATCGCCGGCGCGCGTGTCCTCGATGCCATTGGCGCCGATGAACTGCAGGCTGCCGTCGGCATCGGGCAGATACAGCCGCGCCTCGCCGGAGGGCAGATTCTCGGGTGCCTTGAAGGCGATCTCGATACGCGGGTTGCCGGCCCCATCCTGACGGTTGTCAGGGTTGAAGTCGGGCTGCTGCGGGCTCCAGCCGGGTGGCGCAACATCGCCGAACACGTAGTTGCGCGTGCACTCGATCGTTTGCGGCGCATACAGCGGAACCTGCACCACGGCGCCCTCGGCCAGGCTGATCGGCGCGGGCAGACGGTAGCTGCGATAGTCGGCGAGGCCGCCTTGCGCCGGTGCAGGTGGTGGTGGTGCGGCGGATGCAGCCGCCATCAGCATGCGTGGGCCGGTCATTGCAGCCATGCCGTTCGGCGCCTGCACCGCACCGGCCAGCAGGGTGACGCGCGCGTCCTCGAAGCGCGTACCGCTGTGATTGGCCAGCGTTGCGCGCGCCTGCAGCGCGCCGCGGCAGGCGTCGCCCGCCCGCAGCAGCAGATCGTAATTGGCGCGCCAGCCGATACCGGCGGTGGGATACACCAGCTCGGCGCGATAGGTGCCGGCGCGCGGCGCATACACGCTGATGCTGGCCTGCTGGCCGGGCGGGCCAAGCTTGAGACGGGCGGGCAGGGTTACCTCCCCGGAAACCAGATGCAGCGCGCCGCTGCTGTCCTCGACCAGCAAGTGATTGCCATCAATGGCGCGCAGGATGCCGCTGGCGGTGGTTTTGCCCTGCGCATCGGTGATCGTCACCTTGCCTCCCACGGCTTGCTGCAGCACTGCCGCGACGCCCCGCACGGGCGACAGAACGCTCAGATCCGCGAAGCGCACACCGCTGTCAGAGGGAAAATGCAGTAGCAGCGCGCTGGGGTCGATGCGCTCGGCCAGGCCCTGCAAGGTCAGCGTTTGCGTACCGGCGCGCAGCGCGAAACTGCGCTGTTGATGGACCATGGCGTAACCGCTCTGGGTGGCGAAGTCACCCGGCGCGAACAAGCCGCTTTCGCGCGACGGATAAATGGTCAGCGCCGTGGCATCGACGGCGCGCGCCGTGCACGCGGCACCGGCGATGACCAGCGTGCAGGCGATCGCCAGTGTCCGCATATTGCGGGTGATGTTGCGCATGTCCAAGCCCTCCGCTTGCGATGCTGACCATCTTGGCCGAGGATAAATCCTTACCCTGCGCGCGTGCTGGATGTGTCTTCGAGAGCCCGCGTTGCAATCAAGCAGCGCAAGCGCTGCGGATCGCCTCCGGTAGCGGCACGCTGCGACCGCTGGTTGGGTCCATCCACACCAGGGTCACCTCGCCGTCGCAGTAGAGATGCGTTGCATCGCCGGCATCGAGAATGCGGTGCGCCAGTGCCACCGAGCTGCTACCCAGGCGTATGCAGCGCAGTTCAACGTGCAGGCTGGCCGGCCATTCGATCGGACGCCGGTAGTTGAGCATGCTGGCGGCCAGCACCGGCATGGCGTGGGCGTCGAACCAAGGTCCGGGCACGTCCTTCAGCCATTGCAGGCGCGCCTCCTCGAGATAGGTGAGGAACACCGAATTGTTGACGTGATTGAATGCATCCAGGTCGCGCCAGCGCACCGCTAGCGACGCTGTGAACAGCAGCGACGTGACTGCGGAATCAGATGTTGCCGGGCTGCCTGCGCTCACCTGGGCGCTGGCACGGCGCTTGGCGCGGCGACGTGGACTTGCGGGTTGCTCGGAGCGGCTCATGCGCGACGTTTCCTCGCGGTGATTTTGGGCTTGGTGGCGGCTTGCGGCAGCAATCGCGCCAGATATTCTCCGGTATGCGAGCCGGCCGTCGCGGCAACCTGTTCGGGCGTGCCGCTGGCGATGATCTGGCCACCGCCGGCACCGCCTTCGGGGCCGAGATCCACGATCCAGTCAGCGGTCTTGATCACATCGAGATTGTGCTCGATCACGATCACCGTGTTGCCCTGATCCACCAGTTGGTGCAGCACATCGAGCAGTTGTTCGATGTCGTGAAAGTGCAGCCCGGTGGTGGGTTCATCCAGCACGTAAAGAGTGTTGCCGGTGTCGCGTCGCGACAGTTCCTTGGCCAGCTTGACGCGCTGTGCCTCGCCGCCGGACAACGTGGTCGCGGCTTGCCCCAGCTTCAGATAACCCAGGCCCACCGCGATCAGTGTTTCCAGCTTGCGCGCGATCGCCGGCACCGGCTGCAGCAGTTGCAGCGCGGACTCGACGGTCATCTCCAGCACGTCGCTGATGCTGTGTCCCTTGTAGTGGATCTCCAGCGTCTCGCGGTTGTAGCGCTTGCCGTGGCACACGTCGCAGGGCACGTACATGTCGGGCAGGAAGTGCATCTCCACCTTGATCATGCCGTCGCCCTCGCACGCCTCGCAGCGGCCGCCGCGCACGTTGAAGCTGAAGCGTCCGGCCTCGTAGCCGCGCGCGCGCGCCTCGGGCACCTGCGCGAACAGCTCGCGCAGCGGCGTGAACATGCCGGTGTAGGTCGCCGGGTTGGAGCGCGGCGTGCGTCCGATCGGTGACTGGTCGATGGCCACCACCTTGTCGAAATGCTCCAGACCGGCGATGGCCGTGAACGGCGCCGCCTGCGTGCCGGCGCCGTTGAGCATGCTGGCGGCGTGCGCTAGCAAGGTGTCGTTGATCAGTGTGGACTTGCCCGATCCGGATACGCCGGTGACGCAGGTGAACAGGCCCACCGGCACGCGCAGGTAGACTGCGCGCAGATTGTTGCCGCGCGCGCCGTCGATTTGCAGCCAGCGTTCGCGCGGCGCGCTGCGGCGCTGCTCGGGCACCTCGATGCGGCGCGCGCCGGAAAGATACTGGCCGGTAAGCGAGCGCGGCGCGGCCAACACGTCGGCCAGCGTGCCTGCGGCGACCACTTCGCCGCCGTGCACGCCAGCGCCGGGACCCATGTCGACGATGAAATCCGCGGTGCGAATCGCGTCCTCGTCGTGCTCGACCACGATCACCGTGTTGCCCAGATCGCGCAGGCGCTTGAGCGTGCCCAGCAGACGCGCGTTGTCGCGCTGGTGCAGACCGATGGAGGGCTCGTCCAGCACGTACATCACGCCGACCAGCCCGGCACCGATCTGGCTGGCCAGGCGAATGCGCTGCGCCTCGCCGCCGGACAGCGTGTCGGCGGTGCGCTCCAGGGTGAGGTAATCCAGACCCACGTCGACCAGAAAGCGCAGGCGTTCGCGGATCTCCTTGATGATCCTGGCGGCGATCTCACCGCGCCAGCCCGGCAGGCTCAGCGTGTCGGCGAAGTCCAGCGCCGCGCGCACCGAGAGCGCCGAAATCTCGGGCAAGGTGCGCTCGCCCACGGATACGCTGCGTGCCGAGCGATTCAAGCGCGCGCCGCCGCATTCGGGGCAGGCGCGCACGCTGATGTACTTGCGCAGTTCCTCGCGCACGGCGATCGAGTCGGTTTCGCGGTAGCGGCGCTCCAGATTGGGCACGATGCCCTCGAAGCGGCGTTTGCGTGTCACGCTGCGTCCGCCCTGGGCCAGATCGCGGAAGGCGATTTCCTCCTCGCCTGAGCCGTGCAGCACGGCTTCGCGCGCAGCAGGCGGCAGGTCCAGCCATGGTGTTTCGACATCGAAGCCGTAGTGCTTGCCCAGCGACTGGATCATCTGGAAGTAGTGCGGGTTGCGCCGGTCCCAGCCGCGCACCGCGCCACCAGCCAGCGACAGTTCCGGATGCAGCACCGCGCGCGCCGGATCGAAGAACTCGGTGGTGCCGAGGCCGTCACAGCGTGGGCAGGCCCCGACCGGCGAGTTGAACGAGAACAGGCGCGGCTCCAGCTCGGGCAGCGAGTAGTCGCACAGCGGGCAGGAGTAGCGCGAGGAGAAAATCTGCGCTGACGCCTGTGGATCATCGAGATCGGCGACGATAGCCAGACCCTCGCCCAGACGCAGCGCGGTCTCGAACGACTCGGCCAGACGCTGCTTGATCTCGGGCTTGGGGCGGAAGCGATCGACCACGGCCTCGATGCTGTGCTTCTGGCGCAGGGTCAGCGCCGGTACCGCATCCAGATCGACCACGGCACCATCGACGCGCGCGCGCACGAAACCTTGCGCGCGCAGCGCATCGAATACCTGCACGTGCTCGCCCTTGCGCTCGCGCACCACCGGCGCCAGC
This sequence comes from Metallibacterium sp., assembly GCF_054637675.1. Taxonomy (NCBI): domain Bacteria; kingdom Pseudomonadati; phylum Pseudomonadota; class Gammaproteobacteria; order Lysobacterales; family Rhodanobacteraceae; genus Metallibacterium; species Metallibacterium sp. The sequence goes on along the minus strand of NZ_JBTSRB010000005.1, from coordinate 94,400 downwards.
AGCATCCAGCGCCGTTGCGGGTCCAGCGCCAGCGCCGCGTCCACCATCTGGCTGACGGTTTGCGCCGCCAGCGGGATGCCGTGCTCGGGGCAGCGTGGCGTGCCGGCGCGCGCGTACAGCAGGCGCAGGTAATCGTGGATTTCGGTGATCGTGCCGACAGTCGAGCGCGGGTTGTGCGAGGTGGACTTCTGCTCGATCGAGATCGCCGGCGAGAGGCCCTCGATGGCGTCGACGTCGGGTTTTTCCATCATCGACAGGAACTGCCGTGCGTAGGACGACAGCGACTCGACGTAGCGGCGCTGGCCCTCGGCGTACAGGGTGTCGAAGGCCAGCGAGCTCTTGCCCGAGCCGGACAGGCCGGTGATCACGATCAGCCGGTCGCGCGGCAGGGTCAGGTCGATGTTTTTCAGGTTGTGCGTGCGCGCGCCGCGGATGCGGATCGAGTCCATGGCGGAGTCCGGAGGCAAGTGCGGAACTATAAACCGGCGGGCGTCTGCGCGGCGTAGGGGCGCGTGGCGATGCCGGCGCGGATACAGAATAACAGCGGCGGCGATGGATCAGCGCGACCACGCGTGATGCTGACGCGGTCGCAATGTGGCGGGCCTCGCAAGGCCGCCAGGCTGCGGCTTCTCCTGCCGCGCGTGGCCGATCACTGACTGGGCGTAGAATCGCGCCGCTGTCAGAAGGACGGCGAATATCCCTTGGGAAGGAGAAGACAATGCATCGATGGATCGCAGCAGGCGCACTGCTGCTCACACTTGGCATCGGCACGGGAACGGCGACGGCGGCGGATGCGCCGCAAGGCGGAGCCAGTGCCGCCAGCGTGCGTGAATTGCTGGCCGCCACCCATGTCACCGCGATGATGCAGCAGGCCATGCAGCAGATGGGCCAGCAGCTGGATGTGATGGTGAAGCAACGCTTGCCCTGCCTGTCGCCCAGCGCGGTTTCGTCGGCGCTGACCGCTCCGCAGGCCACGCAGCAGTTGATCGACCTGGTCATGCCGATCTACCAGCACAACTTCACCGAGCAGGACGTGCACGGCCTGTTGGCTTTTTACCGCACGCCTCTCGGGCAGAAGCTGCTGAAGGTGCAGCCGGTGATCATGCGCGAGTCCATGCTGGCCGGTGAGCATTGGGGCCGTCAGCGGGTCGAACAGCGCATCGGCCAGTTGAAGTCCGAAGGCAAGCTCACCGCACAGGGCAGTTGCCCCGTGGCGCCGGCCGGGAACGCATCGGCCGGCCATTGAAATCTTGCCCGATCGGGCGGAGGAGTCTTGACGATATATTGCCCCGCGCCCGCATCTGCGGCGCGGAGGCAATCCGGGGCGAGCGACCAATCCGGCTTACGCTGCCGGATCAAGAAGTGAGTCCGAAATGTCTCTTGAAACATAACGTCCGCAATTGAGTCGCTCATGTGTTGCTTCGCGATGCCTAACGCCCTCACATCACGCACCGCCGAAGGTGGTCGCGTGGATGGAGCTGTTGGGTTGCAGCGGCTTCTCGTATGGGTACACGCGCAACACACCAAATAACGACTTCTCGGCGCCAGCGGGTATGTAACCCAGCGCCTCGTAGAACTTGCACGCGAACAGCGTGCTTTCCAGCCGCAGCTTCGGCAAGCCTAGGGACAGTGCGTGACTTTCGAGGGCCGAGTGGATGCGGCGCCCGAGGCCCCGATGCTGATAACCAGGGGATACGTAAAACAGGCGTACCTCGCCGCTGCAATGGAGGAGCCCTACTCCTCTCACGACCCCTTCACTTTCCGCGACCACGCAGAAGTTTTCAGGGTTGGCGATCCACGATTCGAATGACTCTGGCTTCTTGTTTGCGAGCCATCGATCCAACGTAGCCCCATCGTTCTTATGGTCGGCCTCGCATGACACCGTGATTGATTGACGCACGACCTCAATTGCGGATGCCGCATCTTGAGCGGTAGCGGGGCGGACCATCTCGATCTTCTGCAACCTAACGCTGGAGTTGAGCGGCGGCGAAGCCGTCCGCCTTGAATGATGGGATGCGCTGGAGTTCGCGCGCACCAACATCATCAAGTTGAGCGGCGGCGAAGCCGTCCGCCTTGAATGATGGGCCATGTTTCATGGCGTAACCTTCATTTCAACGACAACGGGATAGACCTTGCCTTGAGTTGTTCTCGGCGGGTTCGGGAGCATGGACTTCCCGAAGCGCTCGGCAAAGCAGGATGAAACCTTGGTTTGAGGCTCGACGGCGACAGAGCGCAACGCGCCGGCGGCTGTGACATAACCAACCAATGTGAAAGAACCCAAGTTTTTGCTGTTGGCGGAGCCAGGCGGTACGCATGCTTGCATGGCTGCGCCGATGAATGGCCCCAAAGCGGCGTCATATTGAGCGCCCTCCCGCGTGGCGGCCGCTTGCTTTGCTTCGGCAACGCGAGATGCGAAGTCAGCAGCAAAGGCAGGGGAGCAAACAAGAAGAGCAGCAATAACGATACGGTTCATTTGCATGGCCCTAACGCCTGAGTTAAGCGGCGGCTGCCGCTGTGCGCAACATACTACCTACCGCAACCGACCCGCAGCCGTCCGCTTGAACTGTTAGGCCGCGCCACCAGCTACGCCAGAAGTCCGCGTTGCCAGAGAACAGCCTCATCTTTTGGATCAACGTACACGAACGGACCACCTTGTCCGTAGTTATGGACGGAGACTTGATAGTCACGAATATCGAATGGCCGGGCTAGCTTGCGGCAGCCTTGACCGTAGAGAACGTACGGCCATTTTTTGCCCCAGATCTCACGTGATGTATCACCAGTACGATCAGCCCGGATCTTTACGAACTCCATGGCGTAACGAATGGGCGGAAGCCCATCAGTGATCTTTGCAATAGCCAGGGAAATTAGGATCAGGTCGCCAGGCGAGATGGTGGGCGAGCGGGCGAGCGCGTGCATGGAGCGCTCAACGACCATGGGGATGTGCTCTGGATGTGTACGCAGGATGATCACGACGCTTTCCCCATAGCGGCCTAACGTAAAATTGACGGGCTGCGCGCTTTTGCGCAGTCCCGCTCGAATGTAGGGTTGGGCGTCATTAACGCTTCCGCCGAATGATATAGGCGTTGTCTGCCAACGCAAAACCGACCTTGGGGTAATAGGCCATCGCACCGGGCGCGGACATCAGGATAAGGGATACCTCTTCTCCAATAATGGACTGAGTGCGTCGAATTAGCTCCCGGCCGATGCCATGCTTCTGATAGGCGACGTCAACTGCAAGATCGGAGAGGTAACAGCAATAGCTGTAGTCCGTGAGCGCCCGACTTACGCCAATTAAGCGGGCTCCGTCCCATGCTGAAATGACAACGTTTGCGTTCGTAAACATTTGCGCGATGCGCGGAATATCCTTCGTTGGTCTGCTAATGCCCGATGCCTCGAAGACACGAGCAATTTCGACAGGCTCAAGTGGCTGGTTCTCGCGGTACTCAATCATTCGACATTAATTCCATTGTCTAAAGCGTGTGACGTGCCGAGTATGATGCCCAACGTAAAAGTAAGGGGCTGCGCGCTTTTGCGCAGTCCCTCTTGACTGCCGGGTTGGGCGGAATCACCGATCCTTCTTCCCTTGGTTGCAAGGGCGACAAAGCGTTTGAAGATTATCAAGTGTATTTCCCCCGTCTCTTGCAACAGGGAGTATATGATCAACTTCAAGCTCCACCTTGTGGTCATTTGATGGACTTGCGCCGCACTTGGCACATCGGTAATTGTCGCGCTTCAATACTGCCCATCTGTCTTTGAGGGGGATGGTTGTACGGGTTGGCTCATCTGGGTTGCCCGCGAGGAGCTGTTCTCTCGACATCTTGCCTTCGTGAAAGGCCGCAAGTGCTTCGCAAGCGGAACGCACGCTGCCCCAATGCCGTTTGTATGGCGATTCCGATATTTTCTCTCCCATCGTTGCAATTTGCCTCTTGCCTGGCGGGTATCCCAATTGCTTCCATGCTGCCTCAAGATTGGCAATCAGTTGTTCGGGTGAGTGCCTTCTTTCTCTTCCACCCGTAATGCCAATTAGAGCGAGGGCTTTTTTCCAAGAACCAAATCTGTCTATGATTGTTGCGGAATGAGGACGCTTTCCAACAAGGCCGTCATATTGCGGAGACGTAAAGTAGCCTTCGCCAAGAGCTTCAGCGGCGGCCTGCAACGCAACGATTAGATCGCCGTCGCTCAGGCGAATGCGCTTTGCCTTCAGATCGAAGTTGAATCCATCAGTCACAGCGTCCCCTGTCATGCCGCCCAACGTAAAGTTGAGGGGCGCCGCGCTTTTGCGGCGTCCCTCTCGAACGGCAGGTTAGGTTGCTTAAGCAACTTTCTTCCATTTGCGTTTTGTTGTTGCTCCGATATTGAAGCCTTTGCCAGAGCGCAAGTTAACGTAGAAAGCATTACCTTTCTTTGAGTCTATATTCTGTTCGATTGCGCTGCGAACATCGCGCCAAGACACAGTTGACCTTGGAGCAAGCGCGACAGATGTTTTTGTTTGAAGCGTTGTAACCTTCCCCAATTTACGAAGCGCTTTCAGTATGGCACTTGAATCGGCTGGGATTGGGTTGTCCCATGAAATGAAGTAATACCAGCCTTGAACTTCCGAGATAAGCATACGACCTCCGATGACAAAAAATGTTAAGGAACATCCATACTAGCGGCAAAGATAAGTGCGACCTAACAAGAAGTAGACCCCGGATCCGGGGGATAGCGCCGGATGTTCAGCTTGATTCGGTGCCATGTCAACCGGAAAATCCCTACAACGATCAGGCAGTTGGACTATAGCGCCTGTATTTCGGCTGGGTCAGCATCGCCGTGCATATCACGCAAGGCGAGGGGCTATGAGTTATCACTCCGGTTCCGAGGGTATAAGCGCCGCCGTGCCGGCTGCACCAGCCCCCCGCCTGATGGACGAAGTTCGTCGCCGTTTGCGGCTGAAACACCACAGCTTGCGCACCGAGAAGGTGTATGTGGCGTGGATAAAGCGGTTCATCCTGTTCCATGGCAAACGCCATCCGCGCACGTTGGGCGCCATACAAGTCGAACGCTTCCTGTCCGAGCTGGCAATGCATGGGGGTGTCGCCGCCAGCACGCAGAACCAAGCGCTGTCGGCGTTGCTGTTCTTGTCTCGCGAGGTGTTGCACATCGACCTGCCGTGGCTGGACAACGTGGTGCGCGCGAAACGGCCGCAGCGCCCGCCCACGGTGCTGTCGCAAGATGAGGCACGGCGCCTGCTCGCAGCGATGGATGGCCGCCCGTGGCTGATCGCCAGCCTGCTGTACGGCACCGGCATGCGGCTGATGGTTTGGCGGGAGGCTCGCCGGTGGGGTTGCGGCCCGGCCCTGCGCCATGTCCGCCGAGCGGCGCGGGCGTGGCCGGATGCGCGAGGCCGCGTTTGACCGCACCACCGCGCCGCCGCTAGAATTCCGCTGCTTTACCTCCCAGAAGAACTACATTCGAGGCCAATCATGTACGCAGTCATCGTGACTGGCGGCAAGCAGTACCGCGTGATGCAGGGCGAGATCCTGCGCGTGGAGTTGCTGGAAGCCGCCGTGGACAGCACTGTCCAGTTCGAACAGGTGCTGATGGTGGGCGGGGGCGAGACCGTCAAGGTCGGCGTCCCGACCGTCAGCGGAGCCAGCGTCAGCGCCAAGGTGCGCGCGCACGGCCGCGCCGACAAGATCCGCATCGTCAAATTCCGCCGCCGCAAGCACCATCGCAAGCAGATGGGCCACCGGCAGCATTACACCGAAGTCGAAATCACCGGCATTCAGGCCGGCTGAGTCCAGGAGCATCCGTCATGGCACATAAAAAGGGCGTAGGTTCCAGCCGCAACGGCCGCGATTCCAACCCGAAATACCTCGGCGTCAAGATTTACGGCGGCGAGTCGGTCGAGCCGGGCAACATCATTCTGCGCCAGCGCGGCACCCAGTTCCATCCGGGCGCGGGTGTCGGCTGCGGTCGCGATTACACCTTGTTCGCGCTGACCGAGGGCAAGGTTCGGTTCTCGGTGAAGGGTCCCAAGAAGCGCCGCATGATCAGCGTCGTATCGGCCTGATCCGCGTCAGCTTCGCGCACCCAGCCCCGCCGCGTGCGGGGCTTCGTGTTTTAGCGGTTTGCAAAGTCGCCGCGATGGGCGCGCAAGCGCCTGTCGCGACAAAGGTGGCGCGGCTCCGCTGCGACCGTTTGCTTGCCAAATCGCGGCAGGATGCCCGGTTTTGCAATCTGATCGCCATGCGGCTTTGCGGCATCACCACTGGGCTATTCTTGCGCCATGAAATTCGTTGATGAAGCCCTGATCCGCGTGCACGCCGGCAACGGCGGCAACGGCTGCGTGAGTTTTCGACGCGAGAAGTTCATCCCCTTCGGTGGCCCTGATGGTGGTGACGGCGGCGATGGCGGTTCAGTGTGGCTGGTGGCCGACGAGAACCTCAACACGCTGGTCGATTTCCGCCACCAGCGCGTGTTTCGCGCGCAGCGCGGACAAAACGGCATGGGCCGCCAGATGAGCGGCCGTGGCGGCGAGGATTGCGTCATCCGCGTGCCGGTGGGCACCGAAGTGGTCGGCACCGAAACCGCCGAGTCGCTGGGTGATCTCACCGTGCACGGCCAGCGCCTGCGCGTGGCGGCGGGTGGCGAGGGTGGGCGCGGCAACGTGCATTTCAAAAGCTCGGTCAATCGTGCTCCGCGGCGCGCCACGCCGGGCCGCGAGGGCGAGGCGCGCGAGTTGCGTCTGGAGCTCAAGCTGCTGGCCGATGTCGGCCTGCTGGGCTTTCCCAATGCAGGGAAAAGCACCTTTATCCGCGCGGTTTCCGCGGCCACGCCGCGTGTTGCTGATTACCCATTCACCACGCTGCATCCGTACCTGGGCGTGGTGCGCATCGAGACCGACAAGAGTTTCGTTGTGGCCGATATTCCCGGCCTGATCGAAGGCGCGGCCGAGGGCGCCGGGCTCGGCATCCAGTTTCTCAAGCACCTGGCGCGTACGCACCTGTTGCTGCACGTCGTGGACATGGCGCCGCAGGATGACAGCGACCCGGTGCAGCAAGTGCGCGCGATCGAGGCCGAACTCGAACAGTTCGACGCGCGTCTGCTGCAGCGCCCGCGTTGGCTGCTGTTGAACAAGATCGATCTCGTGCCGCAGGAGCAACGCGCGCGGATGGCGGCGCGCATCGTGGCGGATCTGGGCTGGACAGCGCCATGGTTCGCGATTTCGGCGGCGGTGCGCGAGGGCACCTGGGACGCATGTCTGGCCGTACAGCGCTTTTTTGACGCCGAGCGCAAGGCGCGCGAAGAGGCCGCGGCTGAGGCCGTCGACCCGCGTTTTGCGGCGGACGGGGACGGGGCCGGCGCGTGATCGGCGCAGCAAAAAGGCCGGCATCAGCCGGCCTTCGTATCAGGCGAGCGCGCGCGGAGATGATCCGCTCGGGCTCAACCTGTATCGGTTCAGCCCAGCGCCTTGATATGTGCGGTCAGACGGCTCTTGTGGCGATTGGCCTTGTTCTTGTGGATCAAACCACGCGAGGCGTGACGATCCATGACCGGCTCGGCGGCGGCATAGGCGGCCACGGCGGCGGCCTTGTCCTTGGCTTCGATGGCAGTGACGACTTTCTTGATCGCCGTGCGCACCATGGAGCGGGCGCTGACGTTGCGCATGCGGCGCTGCTCGGACTGGCGCGCGCGCTTTTTCGCGGACTTGATGTTGGCCAAAGGATGACTCCAGACGCGGGTGTAATGGAAAAGAGCGAAATTATGCTGGAGCCACCCGCTGCGGTCAATCGCAGCCGGCGCGCCGGCGCGAGTGCCCCGGTTTGCTGGAAGCGCGTCGAGTCCCGAGTCCCGAGTCCCGAGTCCCGGCCCGTGGGGGTCGCCCCGTGACCGCCCCGCGCTCCAGCCTGCTGCGTGGCATGGCCGCGTTCAGCAGCATGACGCTGCTGTCGCGGCTGCTCGGTCTGCTGCGCGAGACAGTGATCGCCGCGGTGTTCGGTGCCAACGCGGCGACGGATGCGTTCTGGGTGGCGTTTCGCATTCCCAACTTCATGCGCCGGCTGTTCGCCGAGGGCGCGTTTTCGCTGGCGTTCGTGCCGGTATTCGCCGAGGTGCGCGCGCGCGGCGACGATGTCGCGCTGAAGCAGTTCGTGGCGCGCGTCGCCGGCACTCTGGGCGGCGTGTTGCTGGTGGTCACGGCGCTGGGCATCTGGGGCGCGCGCGCGCTGGTGCACGTGTTCGCGCCGGGGCTGGCGGAGGATCCCGCGCGCCTGACGCTGACCGCCGACCTGCTGCGCATCATGTTTCCGTTCCTGCTGCTGGTGTCGCTCACCGCGCTGGCGGCGGGCGTGCTCAACGCGTATTCCAAATTCGCGCTGGCGGCATTCACCCCGGTCATCCTGAACTTGTGCATGATCGCCGCGGCGCTGTGGTTGGCGCCACATCTGCGCATTCCGATCAGCGCGCTGGCCTGGGCCATCTTGCTGGCGGGCGTGCTGCAACTGGCCATGCAGTTGCCGGCGCTGCGCAGACTGGGGGTGCTGTCGTGGCCGCGCTGGGGCGCGACGCACCCGGACGTGCGCAAGATCATGCGTCTGATGCTGCCGACGCTGTTTGGCTCGTCGGTGGCGCAGATCAATCTGCTGCTGGATACGGTGATCGCCTCGTTCCTGTTCGTCGGCTCGCAAACCTGGCTGGCCTTGTCCGATCGCCTGATGGAGTTCCCGCTGGGCGTGTTTGGCGTGGCGCTGGGTACGGTGATCCTGCCGACGCTGGCCCGACACCACCTGAGCACCGATCGCGCGGGTTTTCAGCGCGCGCTGGACTGGGGGCTGCGCACCGCGCTGCTGATCGCGCTGCCGGCCACGGTGGCACTGGTGCTGCTGGCCAAGCCGATGATCGCGACGTTGTTTCAGCACGGTCGCTATAACGCTTTCGATACTGACATGACCACGCTGTCGCTGACCACACTCAGTTGCGGGCTGCCGGCATTCGCGCTGGTCAAGGTGCTGGCGCCGGCGTTTTACGCGCGCCAGGACACCAAGACCCCGGTGCGCGCGGCGATCGTGGCGATGGTAGTGAACATGGCGCTGAATGTGATCCTGGTGGGCGCGCTAGTGTGGGCCTGGGCCGCGCCCGAACTGCACCGCAGCGGCGTGCTGGAGACCCTGGCGCACACGCCCGGCCTGCACATGGCACTGGGCATGGCCAGCGCACTGGCCGGCTATCTCAACCTCACCCAACTGTGGCTGGCGCTGCGCCGGCAGGGCGTGTATCAGGCGCAGCCGGGTTGGCTGTGGCACCTCGGACGCACGTTGCTGGCCTGCGCGGTGATGGCGGCGGTGCTGCTACTGGGGCGTCTGCTGCTGTGGCCGGACTGGACCACGCCGCCGGCGCTGATGCGGCTGTGGCGCCTGCTGGCGCTGTTGACCGCGGGTGGGCTGGCGTATCTGGCGGTGCTGTTCGCGCTGGGTTTCCGCTGGCGCGAGCTGCACGAGGCTTGAGCGCTCTGTGGCGCTGCAGCATACTCATCCGATGATGCGTATTGCCCGGGACGTGGCGGGGCCTTGCCTCGCGCCGCATGGCAGCGTGCTGGCCGTGGGTGCGCTGGATGGCCTGCACCGCGGCCATCAGGCGCTGCTGGCGCGCGTGCGCGAACGTGCGGCGGCGCTGAGTCTGCCGCCGCTGGCGATCAGCTTCGAGCCGTTGCCGCGCGCGTATTTTTCGCGCACGCCGTTGCCGCGACTGGGCTCGGTGCGCGACAAGATCGAAGGGCTTGCACGCGCCGGCATGCAGCGTCTGCTGCTGCTGCGCTTCAATGCCGCGCTGGCGGCGCTGCCCGCCGAGGATTTCGTGCGCCGCGTGCTGCTGGCGCGTGCCGGCGCGCGTGAAGTGTGGGTGGGGGAGGATTTCCGCTTCGGCCACCGGCGCAGCGGCGATCTGGCGCTGCTGCAGCGCATGGGCGCCGAGCTGGGCTTCGCGGCGCACGTGCTGGAAACGCATCTGCACGATGGCGCGCGCATCTCCAGCAGTGCGATCCGCGCGGCGCTGACGGCGGATGATTTCGCGGCCACGGCGGTGTTGCTGGGGCATCCGTTTTGCATCGGCGGGCGCGTGGTGCGCGGTCAGCAATTGGGCCGCACTTTGGGATACCCCACTGCCAATATCCGCTTGGGCCGGCGCGTCAGTCCTATCCAGGGCATCTTCGCGGTGCGTGTGCATGGCGTGGACGACGCGCCGCGACCCGGCGGTCGCTCTGGCGCGTCCTGCGACCGTAGGGAGTGCGGAGCCGCCCGCGACACTGGGACATCCCTGCCCGGCGGTCGCTCTGGCACATCCTGTGCTCGCGACACTGGGGCATCCCTGCCCGGCGTTGCCAGTCTCGGGCTGAGGCCCACCGTGGATGGGCGCGAACTGCTGCTGGAAGCGCATCTGTTTGATTTCCACGGCGATCTGTATGGCCGCCATCTGGCGGTCGAATTCGTGCGCAAATTGCGCGACGAGGAAAAATTCGCCAGCCTCGACGATCTGACCCGGCAAATGCACCGCGACGCTGCCGCGGCGCGTGCACTGCTGGGCCTGCCCCTTTCCGTTTCCGCCTGAGTCATCGCCGCATGGATTACAAGCACACCCTGCAATTGCCGCAGACCGATTTCCCCATGCGCGGCGACCTGCCCAGGCGCGAGCCCGTGTGGCTGGCCGAGTGGGAGCGCGTCGGACGCTATGCGCAGATCCAGCGGCACACTGCGGCGCGCAGCAAGACTTTTGTGCTCCACGATGGCCCGCCGTATGCCAACGGCGCCATTCACCTGGGCCACGCGGTCAACAAGATTCTGAAGGACATCGTGGTCAAGTCGCGGCTGCTGGCGGGTTTTCGCGCGCCCTACGTGCCGGGCTGGGATTGCCATGGCCTGCCCATCGAGATCGCGGTGGAGAAGAAATTCGGCAAGGCCGGCGAGAAACTCGACGCCGCCGCGTTCCGGCAGAAATGCCGCGAATACGCCGCGCGGCAGATCGACGTGCAGCGCGCGGATTTCAAACGCCTCGGTGTGCTCGGCGACTGGGAGCATCCCTATCGCACCATGGATTTCAGTTACGAGGCCGATATGCTGCGCGCGCTGGCGCGCATCATCGCGCGCGGGCATCTGACGCGCGGCTTCAAGCCGGTGCATTGGTGCTTCGACTGTGGCTCGGCGCTGGCCGAGGCCGAGATCGAGTACCAGGACAAGGACTCGCCGGCGATCGACGTCGCCTTCGATGCCGTCGATGGCCAGGCGCTGGCGGCGCGCTTTGGCGTGGATGCCGGCGACGCCATCGTCGCCGTGCCGATCTGGACCACCACGCCGTGGACGCTGCCGGCCAACCAGGCGGTGGCGCTGAATGCCGGGATCGATTACGTATTGGTCGAAGGTCCGGCGCGCGCCGAGCGGCGCGTATTGCTGGTGCTGGCCGCAGCCTTGATGGAGCCGGCACTGAAGCGTTACGGCATCGAGTCCGCGTCGGCGTTGGGTCATGCCAAGGGCGCGCAGCTCGCCCCTCTCCCACCGGGAGAGGGTGCCCGCAGGGCGGGTGAGGGTGCGCTCACTGCCGAGCATGGCGCGAATACCGAACCCCCAATCCCTCTGCCCTCACCCCCAACCCCTCTCCCGATGGGAGAAGGGAGTGTGCTGCTGCAGCATCCGTTCTACGCGCGCACGGTGCCGCTGATCCTCGGCGAGCATGTGTCCGCCGAGGACGGCACCGGTGCCGTGCATACTGCACCCGGTCACGGTCAGGAAGACTTCGCCGTGGGCCAGTTGTACGGTCTTGCGGTGGTCAATCCGGTCGATGGCAAGGGCGTGTTCCTGCCCGATACCGAGCAGTTCGCCGGGCAGCACGTGTGGAAGGCCAACGCCAGCGTCATCGATACCCTGCGCGCGCGCGGCGTGCTGCTGGCGCACGCCACGCTGCGGCACAGCTATCCGCACTGCTGGCGGCACCGCACGCCGGTGATTTTTCGCGCCACGCCGCAGTGGTTCATCGGCATGGATACGGCCGGCCTGCGCCGCGATGCGCTGGCGGCCATAGCCAATGAAGTGGAGTGGTTTCCGGGCTGGGGCAAGGAGCGCATCGCCGGCATGGTGGCCGGGCGTCCGGACTGGTGCATCTCGCGCCAGCGCACCTGGGGCGTGCCGATCGCGTTGTTCGTGGACAAGGCCAGCGGCACGCCGCATCCGCGCTCGATCGAGCTGCTGGAGCAGGTGGCGCAGCGCGTGGCGCAGGGTGGCGTGGATGCCTGGTACGCGCTGGATGCGCGCGAGCTGCTGGGCGAGGAAGCCGAGCACTACGAGAAGATCACCGACGTGCTGGATGTGTGGTTCGACTCCGGCGTGACCCATGCCTGCGTGATCGATGCGCGGCCCGAGTTGGCGCAGGACGGCCATGCCGACTGGCGCGTGATGTACCTGGAAGGCTCCGATCAGCACCGTGGCTGGTTCCAGTCCTCGCTGCTGACGCGCGTGGCCATGACCGGCCATGCGCCCTACCGGCAGGTGCTCACCCATGGTTTCACCGTGGATGAGCAAGGCCGCAAGATGTCCAAGTCGCTGGGCAACGGCATCGAGCCGCAGGACGTGATGAAGCGCCTCGGCGCCGACATCCTGCGCCTGTGGATCGCTTCGGCCGATTACAGCAACGAGATGGCGCTGTCCGAGCAGATCCTGCAGCGCGTGTCCGACACATATCGGCGCCTGCGCAACACCAGCCGTTTCCTGCTGGCCAATCTCGATGGTTTCGATCCGGCGCGGCACCTGCTAGCGGTGGCCGACTGCTTGTTGCTGGATCAGTGGATCATCGCGCGGGCGCACGATCTGCAGCAGCAGATCGTCGCGGCCTGTGACCGTTACGCCTTCGCCGAGGTGGTGCAGCGCGTGCAGAACTTCTGCACCAACGAGCTGGGCGCGCTGTATCTGGATATCACCAAGGATCGCCTGTACACCATGCCCGCGGACAGCCGCGGCCGACGCAGCGCGCAGAGCGCGATGTTCCGCATCCTCGAGGCGATGGTGCGCTGGCTGGCGCCGATGCTTAGCTTCACCGCCGAGGAAATCTGGCGGCACCTGCCCGGCGTGCGCGACGAGTCGGTGTTGTTCGAGACTTGGTACACGGGTCTCGAGGGGGCCTCAATGGAGGCCACCGATGCGGTGTTCTGGGCCGATCTGCGGGGTCTGCGGGACGAACTGGCGAGGTGGCTTGAGCAGATGCGCCGCGAAGGCGAAATCGGCGCCTCGCTCGATGCTGTGGTCGACCTCTATGTTGATGCCGAGCGTGCGCAGCAGCTGCAAGCCTTCGGCGAGGAACTGCGATTCTTCTTTATCACCTCAGAGTTCAACGTGCATCCGATGGAGCAAGCGCCCAGTGATTTGCTTCTGACGGCGGTTGAGCTTCCGAGTGGGCGCATGCAGTTCAGGTTTGCTATGCGCCCAAGCGCCGCGCCCAAGTGCGTGCGCTGCTGGCATCACCGCGCCGACGTGGGCACGCACGCGCAGCATCCCGAGCTGTGCGGGCGCTGTATCGACAACATCGAAGGGCCGGGTGAAGACCGGCGCTTTTTCTGAGCGCGCGCGCCATGTCTTTGCCACGTCCCAACGCCCTGCCATGGTTGCTGCTGTCGCTGGCGGTGATCGCGCTGGATCAACTGACCAAGGCGCTGATCGTGGCGCACTTCGCTGTGGGGCAGGTGCAGGTGCTGATTCCGCGCCTGCTCGATCTGACCCTTGCCTACAACCGCGGTGCGGCCTTCAATTTCCTGGCCAGCGCGGATGGCTGGCAGCGCTGGCTGTTCACGCTGCTGGCCGTGGGCATCAGCGCGGCGTTGGGCGTGGCGCTGGCGCGCACGCCGCGCGGCGCTTGGCGCAGCGCCTTGCCGTATGCGCTGATCATCGGCGGCGCGCTGGGCAATCTCATCGACCGCCTGCGCCTGGGCCATGTGGTGGATTTCATCCTCGTGCACTGGAAGCACGACTGGTACTACCCGGCATTCAACGTGGCAGATTCGTCCATCACCGTGGGCGCGGTGCTGCTGGTGTGGTTCGCGCTGTTCGGCACATCGCGCGCGGCGGGGCGATAATGCGCGCGGTTCATACGGTATCCGCATCGTGGAAGTAATCCTCGCCAACCCGCGCGGCTTTTGTGCCGGCGTCGATCGCGCCATCGCCATCGTCGAGCGCGCGCTGGAATCCTACGGCGCGCCGATCTACGTGCGCCACGAGGTGGTGCACAACCGCTTCGTGGTCGAAGGTCTGCGCGCGCGCGGGGCGATCTTCGTCGAGGATCTGGACGACGTTCCCGACGGCGCCACGCTGATCTTCAGCGCGCACGGCGTACCGCAGCAGGTGCGCGTGCAGGCCGCAATGCGCGGCCTGCGCGTGTTCGACGCCACCTGCCCGCTGGTGACCAAGGTGCACATGGAGGTCGCGCGCCTGGGCCGGCTCGGCAAGGACGTGGTGCTGGTAGGCCACGCCGGACACCCCGAGGTCGAGGGCACCATGGGCCAGTGGGATGCGCGCTTCGGCGGACACATCCATCTGGTCGAATGCGTGGTCGATGTCGCCGGTTTGCACACCGCGCAGCCCGGCAATCTGGCCTACGTCACCCAGACCACGCTGTCGGTCGAGGACACGCGCGCCATCGTCGATGCGCTGCGCGCGCGCTTTCCCGCCATCGACGGGCCGCGCAAGGACGACATCTGCTACGCCACGCAAAACCGCCAGGACGCGGTACGCCTGCTGGCCGGGCAGGTTGATCTGGTGCTGGTGGTGGGCTCGGCCAGCAGCTCCAACTCCAACCGCCTGCGCGAGCTGGCGGCGAAGCAGGGCGTGCCGGCGCACTTGATCGACGGCCCCGAATCGATCGATCCCGCGTGGCTGACCGGCGCGCGCCGCGTCGGCTTGACCGCCGGTGCCTCCGCGCCCGAGGAACTGGTGCGCGCGGTCATCGCCCATTTGCGCGACGCCGGCGCCAGCGCCATCCACGAGCTGGATGGCACCGCCGAAACCATCGCCTTTGCCCTGCCACGCGAATTGCGCGTCTGAGCCGCCGCGACTCGGCACTCGCGACAGCCGGGGCTTGCGTGACGATAATTGCGAGCGCGACGCGGCAGTGCACGCCAGGATGCTTCGGTCTGCGACCTCAGCATGACGTCGCGGTTTCAGCACAAGGATAGGGCTGGCACCGTTGCGGATCGGCTGCGGCCCGTCTCCGCTTTCAAGTGCCCACCGCCTCAAACCGGTTCGCCTCGCGGTTCTTGCGCACCTTGGTAGGGTTCCAGACGCGGCCGTTCATGGCGATCCACGCGCCGTCGGGTAGCGCCTGCACCGCGCCCACCGCGCAGCCGATGTTGAACACCGCGTCCGAGCCGGTGAAGCGCGCCGGGTTCAGCGCGCCGGTCAGCACGATCACCTTGCCGACGATGCCATGCAGCGCCAGCGCGGTGTCCACCATGGTGTCGGTGCCGTGGGTGACCAGCACGTGGCGCTCGCTCTGGCGCTCGATCACCTCGCGCAGCAGCGCGCGGTCGGCGGCGTCCATGTGCAGCGAATCCTTGCGCATCAGCGGGATCACGTTGCAGCGAAACGCCACGCCGATGCCGCTCAGAATCTGGCCGATCTGCGGCTCGCCGATCTGGTAATCGGATTTGTCATCGAAGTAGATCTTGTCGATGGTGCCGCCGGTGGTGACGATGCAAAGCTGGTCCATGGTGCGCTCGGGCAGGAATGATGGTGAACCTCTGAACAAGTCCTATGGTGGGCATGCGCAGAAGAAAATGCATGTGTCGCGCCGAGTCCGGCACCCATCCTCGCGGCGCATCCTGCTGCGCGAGATGGCCAGCCCGGTCATCCATGGCCTGGCGCGCGTCGAATCAAGGCGCGCGTACCCGGCTACGCGACATAGCGCACCCGTGGCTTGCGCCGCGCGGCGCGTTCAATCCTGCGCCAGGATCGCCGCGCAGTCGCCATCGCTGGCCATGCTCAGGCGCAGCAGTCCGTGGCCGAGGAAACGCCGCAGGGACGCCGCCGGACGCAGATCATCGTGCACCGCGGCGGCCCGTGCCTGTCGCGCCAGCAGCGTGGCCGCCGCGCAGCGCGCCAGCGTCAGCGCCAGATTGCGCGCGCCGGCCTCCATCTGCGCGCGCTCGCGACTGGCGTGCTGCAGCCATTGCGTTGCCGCAGCCAGCGCGGTCTGCGCCAGCGCGGCGCCGGGTACATCCGCAGCAGGCCACTGCCGCCGCAGCCAGGCCGCGAACGGCGCCAGATCGTTGCCGCCCAGCGCGCGCAAAGTGTCCAGCGCCAGCACGTTGGTGGTGCCTTCCCAGATCGGATACACCTGCGCGTCGCGCAGCAGTTGCGGCAGCCCGGTGTCCTCGATGTAACCGGCACCGCCGCAGGCTTCCAGACACTCCGAGGCGATGCGCACGGCGAGCTTGCCGGTCCACAGTTTGGCCAGCGGCGTGAGCACCCGCCACGCAGCCTGGCTGTCGGCATCGGCGACGCCGGACTCGACTTCGCCCAGCAGGCGCGCGACGCCAAAGCCCAGTGCGAACGCGGCTTCGAATTCGGCGGCCAGCCCGGCCAATGTATCGCGGTGCAGCGGCTTGTCGATCAGTCTGGCGCCGAAGGCCTCGCGGCGCGTGGCGTAATCCCCGGCCAGCGCCAACGCGCGGCGCATGGCGGCCAGCGCGCAGATCGTGTTCCAGGTGCGGGTGATGTTGAGCATTGGCGCGATGTGGCGCACGCCGTGCTTCGGTTCGCCCACGGGCGTGGCGGCAAGGCCGTCGAGTTCGATCTCGGCGGTGGGCAGCTCGCGCGTGCCCAGCTTGTCCTTGAGGCGCTGGATGCGCAGCTCCGGCTGCCAGGCGCCATCGACCGCGCGCGTTTCCACATAAAACAAGCCCAGCGCGTCGTTGCCGGCGCCAGCGCCGCTTGGTCTCGCGAGCGCCAGCGCGGCTTCACCGACGATCGCCGAGGTGAACCACTTGCGCCCGTACAGGCGCCACTGACCGGAAGCATCCTGACGCGCCTCGACCTCGCTGCGCGACACGTCCGAGCCGCCGATGGTCTCGGTCATCCACTGTCCCGACAACCACAGCGTGGCGGCGTCACGGCTGAGAAAACGCGGCAACGCGCGCTGCATCAGCGCGGCAGCGCCGCTGGCCTTCAGCGTGGTGGCGGTACCGTCGGTCATCGCCAGCGGGCAGGTATAGAACTCGCTGGCGACGTGATACAGGTACACGCGCGCGAATTGCGCGGCGCGCTGCAGGCCGCGCGCATCGGCGGCGTGTCCGGCCCACAGCAATCCATGCGCCGCGGTGAGCGCGGCACCTTCGTCCCACGTCGGCGTCAGCGCGATGCGATCCACGCGCCGGCCCCAGGCATCCCATTGCGTGAGCACGGGCTCGCGACGCGGCGTGTTCTGTCGCCGCGCATAGGCCAGCAGCGCGTAATCGGCCAGCGCCTGCAGATCGGGCAGCAGCGCGGCGCGCGCGGCATCGTCGAGGTTCTGCTGCAGCCAGGCGCGCAACACGCGGTCGTGGTGCAGCGGATGCGCCAGTTGCGGGCCTTCCTGGATGAAATTCATCACACGCTCCCGGACCATGGATACGTGCATGCTAGGCTGCGCGGCGCGCGATGGCGAGGCGCGACGCACAAGCGGCGGTTGGGTGCACCTTGGTTGTCGATTCCGTGTCGTTGCGCGCGGTTGCTTCGCGTGATCATTCCGCCTCGCGTTGCGAGAAGACTCGCGCAGACAACGCCATGCGCACGCAGCGCGCGCCGTCACACTCAGCGCGCGCGTCGCCCCGTGGCTCCGGTGGCGCCGATCAGCAGCAGCGCCAGCAGCAGCTCGGTCCAACCCAGCGCGCGCGGCACGCCGTGCATCGCCCAGGCGACCATCACGCCGTGGCTGAAATACAGCAGCGCCGCCACCGCCGCCCACCACAGGCGGCGTTGCGCGCCGCGCGCCAGCAGCGGCAGCGCCAGTGGCAGTAGGGCCAGCGGCAGCACCGCGATCAGCAGCGCGGGCGGTGGCGCGCGCAGCCAGCCGTGCCACAGCACTTGCAGCAGCGCCAGCAGCAGCCACGCCAGTTGGCCGATGCGCAGCGCGTTCATCGCGCCGCGACCGGGCGTTTGTGCAGCGCCACGCTCATCGTGGCGCGAGGCGTGCGGCGACCTGCGCCAGACGCCGCCCCAGCGCGCGCGCCAGTTCCTGTTCGTGCGCGCTGAGCGCGTGCTCACCCTTGAGACCGGCGACGTGGCTGGCGCCGTAAGGCGTGCCGCCGCTCTGCGTCGCGTTCAAGGCCGGCTCGGTGAACGGCAGACCAAGGATCAGCATGCCGTGATGCAGCAGCGGCAGCAGCATGCTGAGCAGGGTGGATTCCTGCCCGCCGTGCAGGGTGGCGGTGCTGGCGAACACCGCCGCGGGCTTGCCCACCAGCGTGCCCGATGCCCACTCTGCGCCGGTGCCGTCGAGGAAATGCTTGAGCGGCGCGGCCATGTTGCCGAAGCGCGTCGGGCTGCCCAGCGCGAGGCCGTCGCAGGCGCGCAAGTCATCCAGCGTGGCGTAGGGCGCGCCATCTGCGGGTACCGGCGGCGCGGCTACTGCGGTGATCGGCGCCACCGGCGGCACCTGGCGCAGGCGCGCGCTGCAACCGGCGACTTCCTCGACGCCGCGCGCCACGCGCCGCGCCAGATCGGCGGTGTGGCCGCTGCGGCTGTAATAAAGCACCAGGATCTCGGTCATGCGGGCGGCTCTCGCGGGTGGGATGGGTTGGGCGCCTGAAAAACGCCAGCATGGTGTTTTTCGAGGTTCCATATCGATACGCTGCGCGCATGCAACCGGTCGATCGCGAACACATGCGCGCCTTCATCGCCTTCGCCTGGCAGCGGCTGCGCGAGGACCGCCTGCTGGAAACCGCGGGCGCGCTGTCCTACACCACGGTGTTCGCGTTGGTGCCGCTGCTGGCGACGACGCTGGGCATCGTAGCGATGTTTCCGGCCTGGACACACTGGAGCGATACGATTTCGGCCTTCGTGTTTCGCAATCTGGTGCCGGCCACCGGCGCGGCGGTGGAGCAGGCGCTGTTGCGTTTCGCCGGCAACGCCAGCCGCATGACCGCGGCCAGCGCGGTGGTGCTGCTGTTCACTGCGCTGCTGATGATGGCGGCGATCGAGGAGCGCTTCAATCGCATCTGGCGGGTCACGCGTCAACGTCGCGGGGTACTGCGTTTTCTCACCTACTGGGCGGCGTTGACGCTGGGGCCGCTGCTGGTGGTCGGTGGTCTGGCGATCAGCTCGTACCTGTTGGCGCTGCCGTGGCTGGCGCAGGCCAATCGGCATCTCGAGCTGGGCGCTGATCTGCTCGATCTGGCGCCGTTCCTGATCACCTGGATCGGGCTGCTGGCGATGTATCTGCTGATCCCGAATCGGCGCGTGGCGCTGCGTCATGCGCTGGGCGGCGCGCTGCTGGCGGCGCTGGCGTTCTCGGCCGCGCGCCATGGCTTCGCGCTGTATGTGCTGCACATGGGCTCGTACCACGCCATCTACGGCGCGCTGGCGGCGGTGCCGATTTTTCTGGTGTGGATATACGTGTCGTGGGTGATCGTGCTGGCCGGCGCTTCGCTCACCGCTGCTTTCGCCGCGTTCCAGTACGTGCCGCAGGCCTTGCGCCTGCCGCGCGAAGCCGAGTTCGTTGGCCTGCTGCGCGTGCTGGCGGTGCTGGCCGATGCGCAGCAACGCGGCGCGACCATGGACAACGCCGCGTTGCGCCGCGCGCTGCCGTTTCTCACCGAGGACACGCTGACGCGCTATCTCGACGAACTGGAACACGCACGCCTGCTGCGGCGTTCCGAGCTGGGCGACTGGCTGCTCACGCGCAGCCTGCATGGCGTGCGTCTGGCCGATTTGTACGCCGCGGGTCATTACCGTCTGCCGGCCTCGGCCGCGCTGCTGGCCAGCGCCGCGCAGGATCTGCCGGCGCCGCTGGCCGCGCAGATCGCGGCGCTGGGGCAGGCGCTGGAGGCGGGGCTGGCCGCCGATCTGGCCAGCCTGCAGCCGGCGACGGATACTGCACGGACCGCGGCACACGGTTCTTCGCCATGAAAGTCCGCGCCATGCAAAGCATCCCGATGAAAACACTGCAGTCACTCGCATTGCTTGCCGTTCTGACCGTCATGCCGGCGTGGGCCGCGCCACCCGCGGCGCCGCTGCAACTCACGCTGCGCACCCTCGATGGCGGCACCTTCAACCTCGCCGCCGAGCATGGCAAGTGGGTGATCCTCAATCAGTGGGCGACCTGGTGCGGCCCGTGTCTGCGCGAGATGCCGGAACTCTCGGCCTGGGTGAAAACGCATGCCGCGCACGTGGCCGCGCTGGGCATGGCCTACGACGGCATCACCGCGCAGGAATTCGCGCAGTTCATGCGCAAGCATCCGGTCAGCTATCCGGTGGTGCTGATCGATCTTGAGTCTCCGCCCGCGGCCATGCCCGAGCCGGAAGTTCTGCCCTCGACCTATCTTGTCGCGCCCGATGGCGTGGTGGTGAAGCATTTCGTCGGCCCCATCGATGGCGCCAAGCTCGATGCCGCCATCGCCGCTGCGCGCACGCTGCATCCGTACTGGCCCAAGCCGTGAGCGCGCGCCGCTGGCTGATCAGCGGCCGCGTGCAGGGCGTGGCGTTTCGCGCGTACACGCAGGCGCGCGCGCTGGCGCTGGGGCTCAGCGGCTACGCTCAGAACCTGCCCGCCGGGCGTGTGGAGGTGCTCGCGCAAGGCGATGACGCCGCGCTCGATCAGCTCGCGCAGTGGCTGCGGCAAGGCCCGCCCGCCGCGCGCGTGGAGGCCGTGCACGAGGCTCCGGCTGCCGAGGGTGAGGCGCCCGGCGTCGGCTTCGGCGTGCGCTGAGTGCATTGAAGCATCCCGCTTCGGTAGTGGCGTTGTGGTTTGCGTGTGCTTGAACGTCCGTTCTTTATCCCTCTCCCGCCGGGAGGGGGTGGCCCGCAGGGCTGGGTGAGGGTGCGCACTTGCGCAGTTCGCGTTGCTCGTGAACGGCCGTTCTTTTGTGCTGTCTCGCAAGATTTCCCTTGTTCCGCCCGGCTGCCGCCGCGCGAGTCTTCCCCATCGGAAAGCCACGCTTTCTTTGCGCGCCAAAGAAAGGAACCAACGGAAAGGCGACCCCGGCAGCAGCGCTCGTTGCACATCGCGCGCGATAGTCGCGATTCGCAAAGGGGCGTCACGGATCGCCAAACACCCACCTATGCGGCGCAATCCAGAAACCCGGATCGGTCAGATGCTCGCGTTCGGGTGCATGGCGCAGCGCCGGCAGGCGCACGCGCGGCGCCGGCGCGTGGCGATCGGGCACCTGATCGAGCAGATGCCGGATCAGGCTCAACCGGCCCTGCTTCTGATCGTTGTAGTCGACCACGAACCACGGCGCGCCGGCGCGATGCGTGCGCGCCAGCATCACGTCGCGCAGGCGCCCGAACTCGGCGTACCTGGCGCGGCTGGCGATGTCCACCGGCGAGAGTTTCCAGCGCTTCAGCGGGTCATCGGCGCGCTCGCGAAAGCGCCGCTCCTGCTCGGCCTGGTCCACCGCCAGCCAGTACTTGAGCAGGATGATGCCGTCGCGCACCAGCAAGTCCTCGAACACCGGACAGTCGTCCAGAAACTGCCGGTACTGCGCCTTGCTGCAAAAGCCCATGGCCGGCTCGACCACCGCGCGGTTGTACCAACTGCGATCGAACAACACGATCTCGCCGGCCTGCGGCAGGTGCGGCACGTAGCGCTGGAAATACCACTGACCCTGCTCGGCCTCGCCGGGTTTGCCCAGCGCGACGATGCGGTAATTGCGCGTCTCCAGTTTTTCGGTCAGCACCTTGATGGTGCCACCCTTGCCCGCGGCGTCGCGGCCCTCGAACAGCACGCACAGCCGCTTGCCGCGCAGCTTCACCCAGCGCTGCAGTTCGATCAGCTCGATCTGCATTGCCTCCAACGCGTGCTCGTAATCCTTGCGCTTGATGGGCTTTGGCATGGCGAATTTCCAGCAGAAGACACGCCGCGGATGTTGCCAGCAATCATGGCTATGAGCGCAAGCAAGCATCCGCATGCAACATCAAGTCAATCGACCGCCCCGGTTTTCCGGAGGCTCGATCTCTTGACCCTGGAGAGAGCCAGTCTGTTGCAGGATCACTCGCTCAGAACCCGACCCTTTTGATGTGATGCCCGAGGCCTAGCGCCGCGCGCTGTCTTCGAGATCGGTCGGCGCGAGGCCACGCGCGGCGCGTGCGTGCATGGCGTGCAGCAGCGCGGTGAAATCGCGGGCGTAGCCGGGCGTGTCGAACAGCGAGGTGCGCGCGCGCAGTTGCGCGAGGCGATCACGCAGCGCGGCGCGCGCGTCGGCATCGCGGCCTAGCGCGATGGCGCGGGCGATGAAGTCGGCCTCGTCGCGCGCGTTGCACTCGCTCAGTCCGAGATGATGGTTGAGGCTGCCGGCGACGCGCGCGGCAAAGGTTTCGCCGGGGCAGGTGAGCACCGGACAGCCGGCGTACAAGGCATCGCTGGCGCTGGTGTGGGCGTTGTACGGATGCGTGTCCAGCACCAAGTCGGCGTGGCGATACAGGCCCAGGTACTCGGCGTGCGCGCGGCGCGCGGCGAATACGAGCCGCTGCGCATCGATACCGGCCTGCGCGGCGGTGGCGCGCAGGCGCGCATCGGCATCGTCCGGACCTTGCAGCAGCCACAGCACGCTGCCGGGCACCGCGCGCAGGATCGCCAGCATGCTCGCGTAGCGTTGCGGCGCGAGCTTGTAGCCCTGACAAAAACTGGCGAACACGGTGCCCTGCGCGGGCAGGCCCAGCGTCGCGCGCGGCGGCGGCGCGATGATCACGCGCGCCGCATCGATGGGTTGGTAGCAGCGCGGCAAGCGCGCCACGGACTCGCTGTAGTGCGCGCGCTGTGCGGCGGGCACCACGAAAGCATCGGCGATCAGATAGTCGTACCACGGCGCGCAGGCACTGCCGGGATAGCCCAGCCAGTTGACTTGCAGCGGCGCCGGGTGCCGGGCGAACAGCTCGGGGCGACCGCCGCCGCACCACACGTCGAGATCCAGCAGCACGTCGATGGCATCGCCGCGGATGCGCTGCGCCAGTTGCGCCGATGGCATCGCGCTGGCATCCAGCAGCGGCGCGCACGCGGCCAGACGTACACGCCACGGCGAGGCATCGTCGGGGCTGAGCGCGTACAGATGCAGGCGCAGCGAAGCATCCCACGCCAGTGTTTCAAGCAATGGCGTGACCAGCAGCGCGGTGGCGTGCTGGTGGAATCCGGCGGCGACGAAACCGACGCGCAGCGGTGTCGCGGTGCTGCGTGTGGCTAGGCGTGGCGCAGAGGCTGGCAGCCGCGCGGCCAGCGCCTGCGCGGCGATTTCGGCGCAGCGGCGCTGATCGGCGGGCGTGGCATCCTCGGCCAGAAACGCGAACGGCGCGATGCCTTGCGCGCCGGCCGCGAGCTGCGCGCGCAGCCACGCACCGCGCGCAGCGACCGCGCGCCAGTCGCAGCACTGGCGTTCGGCGAACTGCAATTGCGCGGCGATGCGCACATCGCCCGGCGCGCAAGCCAGCGCGGCGCGGTAAGCCGCCGCAGCGCGCTCGATGTGCTGTTGTTCCTCGGCCATCAGTCCGGCTTGCAGGTGCAAGCGCGCATCGCCGGGCGCGTGCGCGAGGCCGGCGCGGCTCGTGGCCTCGGCGCCGGCCCAGTCGCGCTGCGCGGCGCGCGCCTGCGCCAGCAGCAGCGCGGCCTCGGCCTGCGGTGCCTGCGGGTTTTGCAGCACGGCGCGCACGCGCTGCTCGGCTTGCGCGACCGCGCCCATCTGCAGTTCCACTGCGGCCAGATTCAGCGCGCTGCCGGGATCGTGTGATCGCGCGAAAGCCTGCGCATACGCGGCGGCGGCGGCGTCGAGATCGCCTTGCGCGCGGCGCAGGCTGCCGAGCTGGTTGAGCGCGGCCGGGTGCGCGGGATCGAGTTTGAGCGTGGCATCCAGCGCTTGCGCGGCGCCATCGACATCGCCCGTGGCCAGCGCGGCGCTGGCCAGATTCAGCCACGCGGCGAAGTTTTGCGGTGCCAGCCGCGTGGCGGCGCGCAGCGCCTGCACGGCATCGTCATCACGTTGCAGCAGCAGCAGCGCCACGCCGTGCAGGCGCGCGGCTTCCCCCGATCGCGGCCAGCGTCGGCGCAGCGCGCGCGCCCGCGTTTCGGCGGCGGCCGGCTGGCCTTGTTGCAAGAGCTGCGCGAGCGCATCGAGCTCGGCCTCGACGCTCATGCCGGCTGCGCGAGTTGCTGCAGTTGTTCGGCCAGATCGGCGCGGCGCAGCGTGGCGCTGAGCTCGTCCAAATCGCCGTCGAGGATGTCCTGCAGGCGGTGCAGGGTGAGGTTGATGCGGTGGTCGGTGACGCGCCCCTGGGCGAAGTTGTAGGTGCGGATGCGCTGGCTGCGGTCGCCCGAGCCCACCTGCAGCTTGCGCGTGGCGGCCTGCTGCGCGGCCTGCGCGCTGCGCTCGCGATCGAGCAGGCGCGCCCTGAGCAGCAGCAGCGCGCGCGCGCGATTCTTGTGCTGGCTGCGCTCGTCCTGGCATTCCACCACCAGACCGCTGGGCAGGTGCGTGATGCGGATCGCCGAGTCGGTCTTGTTGACGTGCTGGCCGCCGGCGCCGGAAGCGCGAAACGTGTCGACTTTCAGATCGCCGTCGCGCAGCTCGATGTCGGTGAGTTCGTCCTGCTCGGGCAGCACCGCGACGGTGGCGGCGGAGGTGTGGATGCGGCCCTGCGCCTCGGTCGCCGGCACGCGCTGCACGCGGTGCGTGCCGGATTCATAGCGCAGCGCGTTCCACGCGCCGACGCCTTCGACGCGCGCGATCAGCTCCTTGTAGCCGCCGTGTTCGCCGGGATTGCTGGACAGGATTTCCACGCGCCAGCCGCGGCGCTCGGCGTGGCGCAGGTACATGCGCGCCAGGTCGCCGGCGAACAGCGCGGCTTCGTCGCCGCCGATGCCGGCGCGCAGCTCCAGATACAGCGCGCCGCCGGCGTGCGGATCGGGCGGCAGCAGGGCCAGTTCGAGTTCGGCCTCGCGCGCGGCGATGTCGGCATCGAGGCGCGCGATGTCCTCGCTGGCCAGCGCGCCCAGTTCGGCATCGTCCAGCAGCGCGCGTGCGTGTTCCTGCTCGCGCTCGGCGCTGGCCAGCGCGGCCATGCCCGCGGCCACCGGCGCCAGGCGCGCGTGCTCGCGCGTGAGTGCGCGCCAGCGCGCGGCGTCGCTGCTGGCACCGGGCTCGGCGAGCAGGCGATCGAGTTCCTCGTGGCGTTCGGCCAGCGCCAGCAGGCGTTGCTTCAGCGCCGCGTTCATGACTCGTCGCTGGCCGGGCAGCCGTACAGGCGCGCCGCGGCGCGCAGCAGCTCGGTGTCGCCCTGCGCGGCGGCTTCGCGCAGCTTGACGCTGGGCGTGTGCAGCAGTTTGTTGGTCAGCGTGTTGGCGAGAAACGCTAGTGCTTCGTCGGGGCTCTTGCCATGGGCGATCATGGCCTGCGCGCGCGCCAGCACCTCGTCACGCTGCATCTCGGCGGCGTGGCGCAGGGTCTGCACCGGATTGTGCGCGGCCAGCGCCTGACGCCACGCCTGAAAGCGTTCGACCTGCAGCTCGATGAGGGTTTGCGCTTCCTGCGCGGCGGCCTGGCGCGCGCGCTTGCCCTCGTCCATCACCTGATGCAGGTCATCGATGCTGTACAGGAAAACGTCGCGCAGCTCGGCCACCTCGGGCGCGATGTCGCGCGGCACCGCCAGATCGACCATGAACATGGGGCGGTGGCGGCGCTTGACCAGCGCCTGCTGCACCATGCCGCGGTCGATGATCGGCGCATGACTGGCGGTGGAGCTGATCACGATGTCGGCCGCGGCCAGTTGCGTCGGCAGATCGGACAGCGGCACCGCCAGCCCGCCAGTGCGCTGCACCACGGTCAGCGCGTTGCCCAGGGTGCGATTGGCCACGACCAGGCGCGCGACCTTGCGCTCGGTCAGATGACGCGCGGCCAGCTCGATGGTTTCGCCGGCGCCGATCAGCAGCACCTGCGCGTGCGCGATGTCGGTGAACAGGCGCTCGGCCAGACGCACCGCGGTATAGGCCATCGACACCGGCTGCGCGCCGATGCGTGTGTCGGTGCGCACGCGCTTGGCCACGGCGAAGGTGTGCTGCAGCAGGCGTTCCAGCGTGATGTTGAGGGTTTGTGCCTGATGCGCGTGCTGGTAGGCGTCCTTGATCTGGCCGAGGATTTGCGGCTCGCCCAGCACCATCGATTCCAGCCCCACCGACACGCGAAACAAATGCCGCACCGCGTCCTGCTCGCGCCAGCGTTGCAGGAAATCATCCAGGCGCCCCGGCGCGAGGCAGTGGCGCTCGTGCAGCCAGTCGGCGGGGGTGTCCTCGGCGTCGGCGGCCACGCTGCAATACAGCTCGGTGCGGTTGCACGTGGACAGGATCAGCGCCTCCTCGATGCCGGGCTGCGCGTGCAGTTCGTGCAGCGCGTCGGCCAGTTGATCGTCGGCAATAGCCACTTGTTCGCGCAGGGCGACCGGCGCGGTGAGGTGGTTGAGACCGTAGGCAATCAGCGTCATGCGGGATGGGTGGCAGCGATCGGGTAAGCTTTTGCGAACACCCGGAGCAAGGCCCGGCGCCTGGGGCGCGGGCGTGTCCGGGACAGGCCGGCAGGCGAAAGGCAGGCGGATAGGATAGTGCGGACAGGCGCGATCGGGTTCAAGTTGCGGCATGGGTTGGCATTGCCGATCGCCTGCGCGCTGCTGTCCGCCTGCGCCAGCACCGCGCCGCGCACGGCGGACCTTGACGCGCCGCCCGCCGCGCCGCCCGCGCAGCCCCTGGCGCGATTGGCCGCGCCGGCCACGCCGCAGGCGGCGCTCATGGCCGCTGCGATGCAGGGTGATTTCGCCCTCGCGCACAACGATTTGCCCGCCGCGGCGCGCGCTTATGCGCGTGCCGCGCAGGCATCGCGCAATCCCGAGCTGGCCGAACGCGCGCTCGATCTGGCCATTGCCGTGCGCGATGCGCCGCTGGCGCAGCAAGCCCTGGCGCGCTGGCAGGCCTTGGGCGCACCCGCGCTGGGCGTGCGGCAGGCGCGCGCCAGTCTAGCGCTGGCCGTGGGTGCTCGCGCGGCGGCCATGACCGCGTTCACGCAGCTCACGCAGCAGGGCGAACCGGGCTGGAAGGCGGCGCTGCGTGCGCTGGCCAGCGCGCGCGATGCCGACCTGGCCGGCGCGGTGCTGGAGCACATCGCCACGCCGCAGCGGCTGCCGGCGCACGCCGGCACGCTGTGGCTGGCGTGCAGCCAACTGGGCGCGCAGTTGGGACGCAGGCACTACGCGCGCACGTTGGCCGCGGCGGCCGTGCGGCACGGCGGCAGCGCCGCCGCGTATTTGTGGCAGGCGCAGTTGCAGCAGGCCGATGGCGATCGCGCCGGCGCGGATGCCAGCCTGCAGACCGGGCTGCGCCGCCACCCGCGCGATATTCCGCTGCGCCTGGTGCGCGCCGCGCACCTCGCCGATGGCGGCGCCAGCGTGGCGGCGCTGCGTCTGCTGGACACGGGTCCGCAGAATCACGACACCTACGCCCTGCGTGCGGCCATCGCGGCGCGCGCCCGGCAGCAGCCCGCGCTGCGCACGCTGTATGCCGAACTCGCGCGCCTGCCCGCCGCGCAGCGTGACCGCGAGGCATATCTGCTGGGCCAGCTCGCCGAGCTGCTCGGACAACCGCGCGCGGCGCTGCACTGGTACGCGGCGGTGCCGGCCGACGCCGAGCACGGTTTTGCCGCCGACATCCGCCGCGCCGTGCTGCTGGATCAGATCGGACAGACCGCGTCGGCGCGCGCGCTGGCCGACGAACTGGCCGAGGAATCCTTTGAGGATCCGCGGCACTATCGCCAAGCCAGCGTGCTGCAAGCCGAGTTGGCGCAGCGCGCACGTGATTACCCGCGCGCCATCGCCGCCTACAACCGCGCGCTGCTGTTCGATCCCGATGCCTGGGATCTGGTTTACGCGCGTGGCGTGGCCGCGGCCGAGGCCGGGCAGACCGACGCCGCGCTGCGCGATTTCCACCGCGTGCTGGCGGCACAGCCGGACAACGTCGATGCCATGAATGCACTGGGTTTTACCCTTGCCGATGCCGACCGCGATCTGCCCGAGGCCAAAACCCTGCTGGCGCGCGCGTTGGCGGCGCGTCCGGACGACGCCGCGATCAACGACTCCTGGGGCTGGCTGCAGTACCGGCTGGGCGATTACGCCGCGGCGGTAACGGTCTTGCGCAAGGCTTGGCATCTGCAGGCCAGCGCCGAGATCGGCGCGCATCTGGCGCACGCGCTGCTGGCCAGCGGCGCACGCGCGCAGGCGCGGCAAATTCTCGATGCCGCGTGGCGCATCGACCCGCACAGCCGCAGCGTGCAGGCGCTGCGCGGACAGATCGGCTCATGACGCCACGTGCATTGCGCTTGTTGGCGCCGTTGGCGCTGGTCATGTTCTTGGCGGCCTGCGCGCCGACCCCGCTGGTGCTGCGCCCTGGCACCAGTTCCGAACGCGCCGCGCAGGCGCGGCGCGCACAGGTGCTGGCGCAATTGCCGGTGTGGCAGGCCAGCGGACGCATCGGCGTCGCCGACGGGCAGCAGGGCGGCAGCGGCGGTTTCGACTGGGCGCAGGATGGCGAGTCGTTCGATTTCACCCTCACCGCGCCGATCACCGGGCGCAGTTTCCGCCTGCAAAGCGGCCCCGATGGCGCCTGCCTCAGCGGTCTCAAACCGCAGCCGGTGTGCGCGTTCGACGCCGCCAACCTGCTGCGCGCCGAACTGGGCTGGGTGCTGCCGCTGCGTGAGCTGCGCGCGTGGGTGCTGGGCGTGGCCGCGCCCGGCAGCGCCAGCCACATGCAGTACGGCCCTGATGGTTTGCCGGCGCAACTGCAACAAGACGGTTGGATAGTGCAGTACCGTAGCTGGGACGCGCAGGCACGACCGCTGGCCATGCCGCGTCTGATCGAGGCGCAGCGCGCGCCGTACTCGGTGCGCCTGTATGTCGAGCGGTGGCGGTTTCCGGAGATGGCGCCCCGCCCTGAAGCAGCGCCCGGCGCGCGCGGCGATGCTCCCGGCCGGCGTTGAGGGCGCGGGCTGGAGCGCTTGGCCGGCGCCCGCCAAGCTCAATCTGAGCTTGCGCATCGTCGGCCGGCGTGCGGATGGCTATCACTTGCTGCAGACCGTGTTCCGGCTGCTGGACTGGGGCGACACCGTGTATCTGCGCGCGCGCGGCGATGGCCGCATCGTGCGTGTCTCCGGTCCCGTTGATGTACCCGCCGCCGAGGATCTGGCGGTGCGTGCGGCGCAGGCGTTGCAAGTCGCCAGCGGCAGCGCGCTGGGTGCCGATATCGCCATCGACAAGCGCATCCCGCAGGGCGGCGGGCTGGGCGGTGGCAGTTCCGACGCCGCCAGCGTGCTGCGCGCGCTGAACCTGATCTGGGGCTGCGCGCTGGATGTCGACCATCTCGCGAAGCTGGGTCAGCAGTTGGGCGCCGATGTGCCGGTGTTCGTGCGCGGCGCCAATGCGCTGGCCGAGGGCATCGGCGAAGTGCTGACGCCGCTGGTCCTGACACCGGCCTGGTACGTGATCGTGGCGCCGGGCGTGGCGGTGCCCACCGCGGCGCTGTTTCAGGCCCCTGAATTGACACGCGATGCCGCGCCCGAGACAATCGCGCGCTTGAGTTGCGGAACTGCGCGCGGCAATGCCTTCGAGCCGGTGGCGCGCGCGCGTTACCCCGCGATCGCCGCGGCGCTGGATTGGCTGGGCGGTTTGAGCGCGGCGCGGTTGTCCGGCAGTGGCGCATGCATTTATGCCGAGCTGGCAGACCGCGCCAGCGCCGAACGCATCGCCAGCGCCTGTCCCGCGCCATGGAAGGCATGGGTGGTCGCAGGCGCGGAGCGCTCGCCGCTGCTGACCGCGCTGGAGGATTTTGGCAAGGTCTGAGTGTTTGTTGATCTTGCAGTTTTTGTTTGCCGTTGGGGCGTCGCCAAGTGGTAAGGCACTGGATTTTGATTCCAGCATCCGCAGGTTCGAATCCTGCCGCCCCAGCCACTTCCACGCTCCTTTCCCGGTATTCCTGACTGGCGTCGAAGTTTGAGATGGCTTTTCCCTTCTCCCGTCGGGAGACGACCAACGGAAGTCCCCAAGGGAAGCTGGCGCACAGCGCCGAATGAGAGTGCGGGACTGAGCATGACGTTGGTGATTGCATGATGTCGATTGCGTTGTACCGAACCCCAACCCCTCCCTTGGGGGCTTTCGCTGCCGAGTTTCAGCGCGAGTAAAATTGATTTTTCCATGATCCGTGACAGGTCAGCGACGTGAACGCCTCCAATCCTTCCGGCCTGATGCTGTTTACCGGCAACGCGCACCACACCCTCGCCGAGGATGTCGCGCATCGGCTCGGCGTGCCGCTGGGCAAGGCCCAGGTCGGGCGCTTCTCGGACGGCGAGGTGCAGGTCGAGATCGAGGAAAACGTGCGCCGTCAGGAAGTGTTCGTCCTGCAGCCCACCTCGGCGCCGACCGCGGAAAATTTCATGGAGCTGCTGGTGCTGATCGATGCGCTCAAGCGTGCCTCGGCGGCCAGCGTCACCGCGGTGATTCCGTACTTCGGTTACGCGCGGCAGGATCGCCGCCCGCGCTCGGCGCGCGTGCCGATCACCGCCAAGCTGGCCGCGCAGATGATCGGTACCGCGCACTGCGATCGCGTGCTCACCGTCGATCTGCACGCCGACCAGATTCAGGGTTTCTTCGACGTGCCGGTGGACAACGTGTACGCCTCGCCGGTGCTGCTGGCCGATGCCTGGCGCCGCTACGGTGGCGACAATCCGATCGTGGTCAGTCCCGACGTCGGCGGCGTGGTACGCGCGCGCGCCATCGCCAAGCGGCTGGATGACGCCGAGTTGGCGATCATCGACAAGCGTCGTCCGCGGCCCAATGTTTCCACGGTGATGAACATCATCGGCGACGTGAACGGCAAGACCTGCTTGCTGGTGGACGACATCGTCGATACCGCCGGCACGCTGTGTTCGGCCGCCGCGGCGCTGAAGGCCAGCGGCGCGCGCAAGGTGGTGGCGTATTGCGTGCATCCGGTGCTGTCCGGCGGAGCGCTGGCCAACATCGAGGCCTCGCAACTCGACGAATTGGTGGTGACCGACACCATTCCGCTGCGCCCCGAGGCCAAAGCCTGCAAGCGCATCCGCCAGCTCTCGGTGGCCGAGCTGCTGGCCGAAACCATCCGTCGTATCGCCTTTGGCGAGTCGGTCAGTTCGTTGTATGTGGATTGAGGCTGGAGAGTCGGAAGTGGGAAATCGGTAGCTGGTAGCTGGAGAGCATGAGGTTTGTTTTGCCGCTGTCATCCTGAGGCGTAGCCGAAGGATCTCGGCGCCGAGATCCCTCGCCGCGCTCGGGATGACAATTGAAAGTTCGAAAGTAGGGAGTAGGGGGTCGGAGCAGGGAGTCGGAAGAGTTGCACTGTTGATGTGAGTCATTAGTCTTCCCTGGTTCTTGGTTCTTGGTTCTTGGTTCTTGGTTCTTGGTCCCGAGTCCCGGCTCCACAAGCATTCGCTCTCCTGGTCGCGGGTAGAGCATCCTCCGCCGCGAGGCGGGTTTTTCAACCGAAGGTCGTTTCCAATGGCAAGCAAACATGAAATCAAGGCCCAGAGCCGCAAGGACGAGGGGAAAGGTGCGAGCCGCCGCCTGCGTCACGCGGACCTGATCCCTGCCGTTATCTATGGTGGCTCGCAGCCGCCGCAAAGCCTGCAACTGATCCACAACGACATAGTCCTGGCCGCGCGCAACGAGTGGTTCTTCTCGTCCCTGCTCGATCTGAACATCGATGGCAAGGTGCAGAAGGTGCTGCTGCGCGACTTGCAGCGTCATCCGGTGAAGCCGCGCGTGCTGCATCTGGATTTCCAGCGCATCGACGAGAGCAAGCCGATCCGCCTCAAGGTGCCGCTGCACTTCCTCAATCAGGACAAGTCGCCGGCTGGCAAGCTCACGGGCACGTTGATCATGCATGAGGTCAACGAAGTGGAAATCTCCTGCCTGCCGTCCATGCTGCCCGAGCACATCGAGGTGGATTTGTCGGCACTGGAGAAGGGCGACATCGTGCATCTGTCCAGCATCAAGCTGCCGGAGGGCGTCGAGATTCCCGCGTTGCGTCTGGGCAAGGAGCACGACGTGGCCGTGGTGCTGGCCAAGGAAGCGCGCGTCGAGGTCGAGGAGGAAACCGCGGCACCAGCGGCTGTCGCCGATGTGCCCGCGACCGCGGTCAAGGCCGAGCCGGCCAAGACCGAATCGGCCAAGACCGAATCGGCCAAGGCCGAGCCGGCCAAGGGCAAGAAGTAAGCCCGCCGGGCCGGACCGTCATGGTCCGGCCCGCGCGCCGCCCGCATGAGCACACTGCGTCTCATCATCGGCCTCGGCAACCCCGGGGCCGAATATTTGCGTCATCGCCACAACGCCGGGTTCTGGTTCATCGATTCGCTGGCGCTGGCCGAAGGCGCGCGCTTCACAGGCGAGGCGCGCCTGCGTGGCACGGCCGCGCGCATCACGCTGGCCGGACAGGATGTGCGCCTGTTCAAGCCGATGACGTTCATGAACGAAAGCGGCCGCGCGGTGCGGGCGGCGCTGAACTACTGGAAGATCGCGTCCGAGGAATGCCTGGTCGCGCACGACGATCTCGATCTCGCCCCCGGCACCGCGCGCCTCAAGTTCGACGGCGGCCACGGCGGCCAGAACGGCTTGCGCGACATCATCGGTCAGCTCGGGCATGGACGTTTTCACCGTCTGCGCATTGGCATCGGCCACCCTGGCAACAGGGATGCGGTGACGCCTTGGGTGCTGGGCCGCGCCAGTCGCGGCGATGAGGACGCCATCCTCGACGCCATCGCGCGTGCCCTGCAGGTGCTGCCGCTGGCCGTCGCGGGGGATTTCAACGAGGCGATGAAGCGGCTGCATACGGCGGAAAGCCGGGACTTGGGACTCGGGACTCGGGACTTGGATTGAACCTGCGCGAGTGGAAATGGTGAGCTGGTAGCCGGCAGTCGGCAGTCGGTAGTTGGAAGTAGAAAGAAGAAAGTAGGAACTTTTTGTGCGGCTCGCGGTTTTCCCCCGAGTCCCGAGTCCCGAGTCCCGAGTCCCGAGTCCCGAGTCCCGAGTCCCGAGTCCCGAGTCCCAAGTCCCGAGTCCCGAGTCCCGCACCACCATTCAGGAGTTCCATCCATGGGTATTCAATGCGGCATCGTCGGCCTGCCCAACGTGGGCAAGTCCACGCTGTTCAACGCGCTCACCCGCGCCGGCATCGCCGCGGCCAATTTCCCCTTTTGCACCATCGACCCGAATGTGGGCGTGGTCCCGGTGCCTGATCCGCGTCTCGCGTTGCTGGCTGAGATCGTCAAGCCACAGAAAATCGTGCCCACCGCGGTCGAGTTCGTCGACATCGCCGGGCTGGTGGCGGGCGCGTCCAAGGGCGAGGGCCTCGGCAACAAGTTCCTGGCCAACATCCGCGAGACCGACGCCATCGCCCACGTGGTGCGCTGCTTCGAGCACCCGGACATCATCCACGTGGCCG
Source organism: Metallibacterium sp. (assembly GCF_054637675.1). Classification (NCBI taxonomy): domain Bacteria; kingdom Pseudomonadati; phylum Pseudomonadota; class Gammaproteobacteria; order Lysobacterales; family Rhodanobacteraceae; genus Metallibacterium; species Metallibacterium sp. The sequence continues at coordinate 60,710 of NZ_JBTSRB010000005.1, read as the reverse complement.
GCAAGATCGACCCGATTTCGGACATCGACACCATCGACACCGAGCTGGCGCTGGCCGATCTGGAATCGGTGGAGAAGGCGTTGAATCGCGTCGAGCGCGCCGCCAAGGCGCACGACAAGGACGCCATGGCCAAGCGTCCGACGCTGGAAAGAGTGCGCGCCGCGCTGGACGCCGGCAAGCCCGCGCGCGCCGCCGGCCTCGATGCCGAGGAGCGCGCGCAACTGCGCGAGCTGTTCCTGCTCACGCTGAAGCCGCTGATGTACATCGCCAACGTGCGCGAGGACGGCTTCGAGCACAATCCGCACCTCGATGCGGTGCGCGCGCGCGCGGCCGCCGAAGGCGCCGAGGTGGTGCCGGTGTGCGCCGCCATCGAGGAGGAACTGGGCCAGCTCGACGAGAGCGAGCGCATGGTGTTTCTCGAGGAAATGGGTCTGCACGAACCCGGCCTCGACCGCGTGGTGCGCGCCGGCTACAGGCTGCTTGGCCTGCAGACCTACTTCACCGCCGGGGTCAAGGAAGTGCGCGCGTGGACGGTGCGCAAGGGCGCCACCGCGCCGCAGGCTGCCGCGGTCATCCACACTGATTTCGAGAAGGGCTTCATCCGCGCCGAGACCATCGGCTTCGCCGATTTCATCAAGTACCGCGGCGAAGCCGGCGCACGCGAGGCCGGCCGCCTGCGCCTGGAAGGCAAGGATTACATCGTGCAGGAAGGCGACGTGCTGCACTTCCGTTTCAATGTGTGAGCGCGAACCGGATTCAGCGTCGACGCTTCAACTCTCTTCAAAGTAGTCAGAGTCAACGCGTTTGATCGCATAGGAACCGGCGGCGGCGATGCCAACATCAAAGTCGATCATCAGATCGGTCAACTGCTTGCCATCGATAAGCACCACCTTGGTGTCGATGCGTGATGCATAGTCGGCGGCGTCGGCGGTAAAGCACGAGGTGGTGATGAATACCCCTTTGCGGGCACGTTGCCCTTGCAGCGCACCGACGAATTTCTGAATCTCGGGCCTGCCGATGGACCCCTGCCAGCGTTTGGCCTGGATGAAGATGGTATCGAGCCCGAGTCGATCTTCCTTGATGATCCCGTCGATGCCGCCGTCACCGGTCTGGCCGATGCGCTCGCCGGCGTCACGTCGCGAGCCGCCGTAGCCCATCTTCACCAGAAGCTCCACCACCAGCTGTTCAAAAAAGGTGGGTGAACTGGCCAGGATGCGGGACAAAAGCTCTTCGGCCAATTGTGCTCGCAAGCCTTGATACGCGGTTTCGATCGTCTCTTCAGGGGTACTTTGCGAAACGGGTGCGTCGACCGGGGCGTTTGCCTTGCCGGCGGACCTCGTGGCATCCAGCAGCTCGACGAATTCAGGAAATCGTTGCAGGAACTTGATGTCGATCCGGCCGGGATTGTCGGCCAGCACGTTCAATCCGCGCGGGGTGATCTTGAATACGCCGCGCCTGGGTGACTCGAGCAGACCTGCCATCTTCAGGTAGCTGCGCGCCCAGCCGATGCGATTCTTGAACAGACCTTGCCGCCCGGAGGGCAGTAGTTGCGCGCGTTCGGCTGCAGCAAGCTGAAAGTGCTGCGCCAGGCTCTCTTCGGAATCCCGAAGCGTGTGCTCGTCTCGATCCGCAAGGAATTGCAGCAGGGGAAGCATGCAGCTTTGATAGTCGGGAATCGCCATGGCGAGAGGATAGCCTTGACCGCCGCCCGGGGTACGAATGCGGCCACAGTCAGCGCCCGCGCAATTGCGCCTCCAGCGCGGCCAGTTCCTGCGGCGTACCGAGGTTGTGCCAGCGGCCGGCATAGTGCTCGCCGCTGATCTGGCCGGCGCGCATCGCGGCCAGCAGCAGTGGTACGAGTTTGAAGCGCGGCGGTTGGCGCTGCGTGTCGGGGCTTGCGTCCAGCGCGTCACGCCAGTGATCGAACAGGGCGGGGTGGTACACGCCGATGTTGCCGAAGGTCAGGCGCGGCGCGCCCGCGTTGTGCAGCAGACCGCCACGCAAGGCGAAGTCGCCCTCGGCGTGGTACGGCGGGTTGTTCACCATGACCAGGTACGCGAGGCCGTCCGCTGCGCGCGGCAGGGTGGCGTAATCGAAATCGGTGTAGAGATCGGCGCTGACCGCGATGAAGGGCTCGTCGCTGCCCAGCAGCGGCAGCGCGTGCAGCATGCCGCCACCGGTTTCCAGCGGCGTCGCGCCCTCGTAGCTGTAACGGATGCGCAGGCCCCAGCGCGCGCCGTCGCCCAACGCCTCGGGAAACTGCTCGGCCCGATGCGCGGTGTTGATGACGACGTAGCGCACGCCCGCGGCGGCGAGGCGTTCGAGGTGGTAGCCGATCAGCGGTTTGCCGGCCAGTTGCAACAGCGGCTTGGGCGTGGTGTCGGTCAGCGGACGCATGCGCTCGCCGCGGCCGGCGGCCAGGATCAGCGCCCTCATGGCCGAGGCAGCGTGAGGTCATGGCCGGCGCTGGCGCGCTCCAGCAATGCGGCCAGCACGGCGAATTCGGGATAGGCGCGCGCGGCTTCCAGCGCATAGGCCAGCACGCGCGACAGGTCGCCCAGATAGCCGGCCTTGCCGTCGCGGTAGTACAGGCGGCAGAAGATGCCCAGCACCTTGAGATGGCGCTGCAGGCCCGTCAGGTCGAAGGCGCGCAGAAAGTCGGCGTCATCGCGCGCGGCGGGCCATAGCCCGGCAGCGACGGCGCGCGCGCGGTAATCCAGTGCCCAGTGCCGCACTTGCGCCGCGGGCCAGACGATGTAGCAGTCCTTGAGCAGCGAGACCAGATCATAGGTGAGCGCACCGCACACGGCGTCCTGGAAATCGATGATGCCGGGGCCGCCATGCGTCAGCGCCAGCAGGTTGCGGCTATGGAAGTCGCGGTGCACGAATACGCGCGGCTGCGCCAGCGCGGCCTCGGTGAGACGCGTGAAGGCCAGTTCCAGTGTGTCCCAGTCGCCGCAGGCCAGTTCGTGGCCGAGGTGGCGTTCGAGAAACCACGTCGGCAGCAGCTCCATCTCGGCGATCAGGCGCGGCGCGTCGTAGGGCGACAGGCCGCGGCAATCGGTGTGGCGCTGCATGGCGAGCAGGGCGTCCAGCGCGGCGTCGTAGAGTGGATCGACGGATTGAGGGTTGAGCAGCGGCAGATACGTCGCGTTGCCCAGATCCTGCATGGCAATGAAGCCCTGCGCGGTGTCGCTGGCGTACACCTCGGGTGCGGCCAGACCGGCGGCGCGCAGACGCGCGGCGATGTCCAGCCAGGGTCGGATGTCCTCGCGGGCGGGCGGGGCGTCCATCACGATCACGCTGCGGCCATCGATGCGGGCGCCGCGCCAGTAGCTGCGAAAGCTGGCGTCGCTGGAGGCGGGCGCGAGCCGCAGCGCGGGTTCGTGCAGCGTATCGCGCGTCCAGTGCAGGCGCGCGGCGGCGCGGTCGGTGGCGTCGGTCATGGGCATGCGGGACGGGAAAGCACAAGCATAGCGGGCGTGGTGCGCGACGGCCTCGTGGTACGTGCCCCGGCATTCCGCGATGTCGTTCCGGACCGTGCTGGCATGCGCGGGAAACATATCTCTGTCGTTCCGGATGGCGCTTGCGCCGGTCCGGAATCCATGGAGATGCCGAAGAGCTGGATGACCAGTTTCGCTGTTGTGAAGCGTTTCCCGCCTGCGCGGGAACGACAGTGGAGAGCAAGCGTTCGTGGCGTGTCCTGATAGACTGGCATGCTTTTCGAGGACGCCGCCATGCATGTGATCGAAGGGGCTTTCGCCGCGCCGCGTGGGCGCATCGCGCTGGTCGCGGCGCGCTTCAACGGGCATATCGTCGATGCGCTGATCGAGGGCGCGCGCGACATGTTGTTGCGCCATGGCGTCAGCGACGACGCCATCGATCTGGTGCGCGTGCCCGGCGCGTTCGAGCTGGGGCCGGTGGCCGCGCGTCTGGTCGCGGGGCGCAAGCACGCGGCGGTGATAGCACTGGGCTGCGTGATCCGCGGCGCCACCGCGCATTTCGAGTACGTTGCCGCCGCCGCCGCCAATGGCGTGGCGCAGGCCGCGCAGGCGGGCACGGTGCCGGTGGTGTTCGGCGTGCTCACCACCGAGAACATCGAGCAGGCCATCGAGCGCGCCGGTACCAAGGCCGGCAACAAGGGCGCCGATGCCGCGCTGGCCGCGATCGAGTTGATCGACCTTTACGCCAAGCTGGGCGCATGAGCGCTGCACGCGGTACGCGTGACAAGCACGGTGCGCCGGGTGGCGTGGATCTGGCGGCGCGCGGGCGTGCGCGGCGGCGCGCGCTGCAGGCGTTGTATGCGTGGCAAGTGTCGGGCACGCCCATCGACGGCGTGATCGAGCAATTCCGCCACGAGCAGGACATGGAAGTGGCCGATCTGGATTACTTCGAGGATTTGCTCAAGGGCGTCGCTCGCCACGTCGAGGAACTCGACGCTGGGCTCACGCCATTTCTGGATCGCTCGGTGGCCCAGGTCGATCCGATCGAGCGCGGTGTGCTGCGCCTCGCCGCCTACGAATTGCGTTTTCGCGCCGATGTGCCCTATCGCGTGGTGCTGAACGAGGCCATCGAGGTGACCAAGCGCTTTGGCGCTGACCACGGCCACAGTTACGTCAATGGCGTGCTCGACCGCCTCGCCGCGCAGTGGCGCGCGCCCGAGTACGGCATCGCGCGCGGTTAAGAACTTGTGAAAGAACCCCCTCACCTGTTGCGACCGCCCCTGGACGTCCCCGGCGGCGTTGCGCGGACCCCGAAAATCGCTTGCGTAGGCCTTGCCACGTGCGTGATTTTCTGCACCGCGCACCTTGCCGGATACGCCCAGGGCCGGACTCGCGACGGCAGGGGATTCATTCTCAGGTTCTGAGCATGGCCGAGTTCGATCTGATCGAACACATCCGCGCGCGCGCCCGGCATGCGCGCGGCGATGTGCTGCTGGGTATCGGCGACGACGCCGCGCTGCTGCAGCCCGCGCCCGGCATGCAACTGGTGGCCTGCGCCGACACGCTCAACGTTGGTGTGCATTTTCCCGAGCACACCGCGCCCGCGGCGCTGGGCTGGAAGGCGCTGGCGGTGAACCTGTCCGATCTGGCCGCGATGGGCGCTGAGCCCGCCTGGGCGCTGCTGGCGCTGAGCCTGCCCGCGCCCGATACGGCTTTTGTCGCCGAGCTCGCCGAGGGCTTCGCGCAACTGGCCGCGCGCCACGAGGTCGCGCTGATCGGCGGCGATACCACGCGCGGGCCGCTGAGCCTGACCGTGACCGCGCTGGGGCAGATTCCGCCGGGCGCCGCGCTGTTGCGCAGCGGCGCGCGTGTCGGCGATGCGGTGCTGGTCACCGGCACGCTGGGCGATGCAGCCGCAGGATTGGCGCTGGCGCAGGGCAAGCTGTCCGGCGTGGTTGCAGCGGATGAAGCATTCTTGCGGCGCCGACTCGATCAACCCGAACCGCGCGTGGCCGCGGGCCTGGCGCTGCGCGGGCTGGCCACGGCCTGCATCGATATTTCCGACGGCCTGCTGGCCGACCTCGGCCACGTCTGCACGGCCAGCGACGTGGGTGCCGAAATCGAACTGGGCGCGCTGCCGCTGTCTGCCGCGCTGAGTGCGACCGTGGCGCGCGCGCAGGCGCAGGCGTTGGCCTTGAGCGGCGGCGATGAATACGAGCTGTGCTTCTGCGTGGCGCCAGCGCAGGTCGAGGCGGCGCTGGCGCGCGTGCAGGCGGCCGGTTGCATAGCGCGCGCGATCGGCCGCATTGTCGCCACGTCGGGCGTGCGGGTGATCGATGCGCAAGGCCGCAGGTTCGAGCCGGCGCGGCGCGGCTACGAGCATTTCGCGTGAGCGGCGTGATCGCGCCCGCGCAACGCCGCGCCCTGCTGGCGCACATCGACGGCTGGATCGCACTGGGATTCGGCAGCGGCCTGTCGCCGTGGGCGCCAGGCACCGCAGGCTCACTGGCCGCGCTGCTGCCGTGGATGGCGCTGCGGCTGCTATCGTGCCCAGCTTATCTCGCCGCGCTGTTGCTGGCTTTCGTGCTGGGCGTGTGGGCGTGCGGGCGCGCCGCGCGCCGCGTCGGCCTGCATGATCCCGGCGCATTCGTCTGGGATGAGTTCGTCGGGCAATGGCTGGCGCTGCTGCCGGTGCTGGCCGGACCGTGGTGGGGCATGGCGCTGGGCTTCGTGCTGTTCCGTCTGTTCGATGTGTGGAAACCGTGGCCAGTGCGCTGGGCCGACCGCAGCCTCGACGGCGGCCTCGGCGTGATGGCTGATGACGTGCTCGCCGGCCTGATCACGGCTGGCGTGTTGGCGCTGGTGGTGCATGTGACCGGCTGAGCATTGCAGCCATGCTCAAGCGATCAGCTCCGTGAATTTCCCGGTGCGTTGCAATGTGATTAATTTGTATCAATTGTGAACGAATGCAATGGCGCATTTGTGGTTAGCTTGGATTCAGACGGTGATTGCGTATTGCCGAAGGTCACTCGCACGTGCAGTGCGGGGTGCGCCTGACGCGTGCAATGCAGGATCAGGATGCACCGTCGCGGCCATTGAACCGGCCCCTCAGCGCAGTTCCCTTCCTTCGCTCATGAGGTCATCTGGTCATGCACATGCACAGGCGGATACGCAGGCTTCTCGGTTTGACTGGAATTGCGGTTCTGGCGGGGGCCGTGGCGTTGCCATGCGCCGCGCAAACCGCGGCATTGACGGTACTCGCGCACAACCGACCACGCGGCATCGCCGCTGCGCATTACATCGGTAACCATGATCCGAATGCGGTCATGGATGTGGTGATCGCGCTGAATCTGCGCAACCAGGCTGGATTGCAGCAGTTGCTGGCCAACTTGCAAAACCCGAACAACTCCAGTTATCACGCGTTCCTGACGCCCACCGAGTTCACGGCCGAATTCGGACCTGGTCAGAGCCAGGTTCAGGCCGTCACCCAGTACCTCGCGAGTGAGGGAGTGCGGGTGACCGCTGTCAGTTCGAACCGGCAACTGGTGCATGCGCGCGCGTCAGCCGCAACCCTGCAGGCAGCTTTTCATGTCGCGATCGGTGACTACAGCCTCAATGGGCGCAGCTTTTATGCTCCAGTCGGCTATCCGCAGTTACCGAGCGCCGTGGCCGGCATGATCACTGCGGTGATCGGGCTCAGTGACTTCAACCAGATGCAACCACTGTCCGTGCCCGCAGCAGGCAATGGCGTTGTGGTGCCCAACAAGGGCAAGCCAGGCGGCGGGACGACGACACCGTCAGGCTATTCGCCACAGCAGATCGCCACGGCCTACAACTGGCCAGCCATCGCCAATACCAGCGATGGTGCGGGTCAGACGATCGCCATCGCCACGGCGTATTCGTTCAAAAGCAGTGATTTGACCGGATTCTGGAACCAGTACGGGCTGCCCAATCACACCGTCACCATCGTACCGGTGGGTGGCAGCACCACGCGCACCAACGTCGAGACCACGATCGACATCGAGCGCAGCGGTGCGATGGCGCCCGGAGCGACGATCCTCGTCTATGAGGGAGCCAACGCGCAATTGACGACGTTCACCGATGTCTACAACACGATCGTCACCGCCAACGCGGCCAGTGTCATGACCACGAGCTGGGGCACGGCAGAATCCAACATGTCCACCACGACCCTGAACGCCGACGACAACATCTTCAAGCAGGCTGCCGCGCAGGGGATTTCGGTATTTGCCGCCGCCGGTGACAATGGCTCATCGGACGGCACATCCAATACCGACGAAGCCGATTACCCATCATCCGACCCCTATGTCGCGGCTTGTGGCGGCACCACCTTGAACCTCAGCGGCAGCGGCACGATTGCATCGGAAACGGCGTGGTCCGGTAGCGGTGGCGCCGAGAGTCATTATTTTGCGGAGCCTTCATGGCAAGTTGGGACCAACGTGCCCGAGGATGGCTATCGCCAGACCTCGGACTTCGCGCTGGATGCCGACCCCAACACCGGCTATTCCGTGCTCTATGGCGGCAAGTGGTCGGTTTATGGCGGCACCAGTTTCGTCGCGCCACAGATGGCGGCCCTGTTCGCGGTGCGCAATGCCGGCGCTGGTTCGCGTTTGGGTCAGTCCAATTCGGCGGTCTACAACCTGGCCAATACAGCCAGCTACAGCACCGACTTCCACGACATCACGACCGGCTCCAACGGAGCATTCTCGGCGGGCCCGTACTGGGATCATCCGACCGGATGGGGTTCGGTCAGTGCCAGCAATTTCATCACTGACATCAAGTGAGGGCAGACACCACCCAAGGTGCGAGCCGCGCGCAAGCCATGGATGGCTTGTCGCGCAGATCCCAGTCTTCGTCCCCGCTTTCCATTCCCGGTCCGCGTGTGCGCGTGTCGATTAACGCAGCAACACCCATAGCCCCAACGCGGCGAACAGCAGCGCGGCGAGCGTGCGTGTGAGCTTCAGCGGAATGCGCTGCGCGTAGCGCGCGCCCAGCCACACCGTGGGCACGTTGACCACGAGCATGCCCAGGGTGCTGCCGGCCACGACCTGCCAGTACGGATGCAAATCGGCGCCCAGGATCAGTGTGGCGATCTGCGTCTTGTCGCCCATTTCGGCGAGGAAAAACGCCAGCGTGGTGGCCACGAACACGCCGCGCGCTAGCGCCGGACTGCCCTCGTCCGCATCAATGTGGTCGGGTTTCAGGGTCCACGTCGCCACCACCAGCAGCGATATGCCCACCAACCAGCGTTGAAGTGTGGGCGTCAGCAGCGTGCCCAGCCACGCTCCGGCCAGCGCGGCGAGGGCATGATTGACCAGCGTGGCCACGAGGATGCCAAGCACGATCGGCCACGGTCGGCGATAGCGCGCGGCCAGCACCAGTGAGAGCAGTTGCGTCTTGTCGCCGAGTTCGGCCAGCGCCACGCCGGCGAAGGCGATCCACAGGGTGTGCATGGGTTGCTCCGGCCGGGCTGCCGCGACAAGGCGCGCGCGGCCGGCCCGGCTGGGCGGCCCCGCGTGCCCGCGGTCTTGCCGGAGAAAATCTCCGCGCGCGCCATGGCTTTTGACCAAGTGTGTTGACGCGCGCCCCGCCTGTCGCGGTCGGCTACTCCCCGTGGGAGGGCGCACAGTGTAGCGTGTAGCAGTGTGGACACGACAGATCGCGCGTGACCTCATCACGCAGCGCTTTGGCGCGTCCTTGGACAACCCGAAGTGGCGCATGTCGCCGGCCATCTCGCTTTGTCCTTCCACGCCGATCGTGGTCATGTCGTCGAACATGATCGACAGATCCGGGTCGATGAGCGGGCGCAGCACCGCCGCCAGGGTGTGCTGTAGCACCCCGGCGCGCTCGGCCAGGGTGTCCATCGTGCGCAGCAGGCGCTGATGCGTAACCGAGGCGTTGTCCACGCCAGGCATGCGGGCGCCCTCGAGCCAGCGCAGGACGCCGAGTTTGGAGCTGGCGTCGCTTCGACGCGAATCAGGTACCCGGCAGAGGTTCGAGGCTAATCAGGCAAACTTTTGGGAGTCACCCTGGCAGAGCTGGGTTTTTTTCATTGATGATGATGGCTGGTTGTACGTTGCGCTTCATCAAAATGCCATAGACCAGGGCGGCAACAGTTAAACCAACGAACCACGCATAAGTATAAATTAATCTGAATACGCTGCCAACGTCAGGGAATAGATCCGGAAAGGAAGCATACAAAAATCCAGGAATGTTAGGCAGGATGCCGACGATCAGTGCGATAATTGCTATATTGTTCCAACCATTACCATAGGAGTATTTGCCGTCGTTGAGGTAAAGTTGATCAGCGTCAAGTTGGGTCTTTCGGATGAGGTAGTAATCGACAATCAAGATTCCGGCAATCGGTCCGAGCAGCGCGGAGTAGCCGATTATCCAAGTAAAGATATAGCCATGGGTCGATTCGAGCAACTTCCACGGCATCATCAGAATCCCAATCGCGGCTGTGATATAACCCCCCCCCTTTATACGATATATGCTTGGGCGCGAGAGAGGAAAAATCGTACGCTGGTCCCACCAAATTGGCTGCTAGATTCACGCTGATGGTATCAATGACCAAAATTATCATTGCGATCAGAACTCCAGCCCCGGTCATACGGCTGGCCAGGGTAATTGGATTCCAGATCGCTTTACCGTATATGACGACAGTGGCAGATGTGACGAGCACAGCCAGTATTGCTAACAGCGCCATTGGCACTGGCAAGCCAGCCGCTTGGCCCACAACTTGGTCGCGCTGCGATTTGGCGAAGCGCGTGAAGTCGGGAATATTTAGTGCTAGTGTGGCCCAGAAGCCGATCATGGCTGTCAATGATGGCCAGAACACCATCCAGAATTGGCCTGCCATCTTGCCGCCAATGACAAATTGTGAGGGTTGATCAAGTAGTATACCGAAGCCACCAGCTCGGTGGTAAACCCAAGCGAGTAGTCCGAAACAGACCAGGATTTTCAGCGGCGCTGTGTAGGTTTCGAGACTACGGATTGCAATCACCCCGTGCGTGATATACCAAAATTCTATCGCCCAAAATGCAAGAAAGCTGAGCAGTTGAACGCCGTTAATGCCAAGGACCCCGATCGGACCGCCTCCCAACCTGTGGCCCAGCAGTACTCCGACCAAGGTGTAGATCATCTCACCACCGAACCAAGTCTGGATACCGTACCAGCCGCAGGCCACTATCGCACGCATCAGCGCTGGTATCTTCGCGCCCTGGGTGCCGAACGAGCAGCGTACCAAGACTGCGTAGGGGATACCGTATTTGGCCCCGGCATGGCCGATCAACAGCATTGGCATCAGGATGATGACGTTTGCCAGAAAGACTGTGAGCACAGCTTGCGGGGCCGACATGCCATCCTTGATCAAACTGGCCGCCAATGTGTAGCCCGGGACCATTACCACCATCCCGACCCAGAGTGCAGCAAAATGGTACCAGCGCCAAGTGCGTTGGGCAGCCGAAGTTGGTGCCAAATCCTCGTTCCAGAGCTGGGTATTCCGTGATGTATCTTTTTTCATGATTATGTTTCCGCTGACTGGTTGGATATGGGATTGGTGTCGGTAGTTGCGTGCTTTGCCATCAGTCAAGGGCCGCGCAAGCAAGAGCGTGCAGGGCATCGCCCTCGGCACCTTTCAACTGGCGACGGCGCATGTGGCAGTCAACCTTCACGTGTCCGATGATTGGCTCGATGACCTGACTCCGCTGCACACAGCGCGATTGCCTACGCGTCAGGCCTTGCGTCTTGCCATGATGCAGAATGGCGACTCTCGGCAATTCACGCTCCCCGTAGCCCCAGTGGACTTGAAAACTCATGTCGCCGCCGCCTGCGCTCGGCGGTACGTTCGAGACACCACGTTTCGACGTCGCCCAGCGACAGGAGGCAGCCATGTCACTTTACGCAGCGATCGATCTGCATTCCAGCAACAGCGTGTTGGCGGTCATGGATGGCGACGGCAAAGCGCTGCCGCAGTGTCGACGGCCCAACGAACTGCCGCGCCTGCTGGCTGACTTGGCGCCCTACCGGAACGACTTGGCAGGCATTGCCGTCGAGTCGACGTACAACGGGTACTGGCGGTCGATGGCCTGATGGATCACGGTTATGCCGTGCATCTGGTCAACACCACCGCCATTCCGCAGTACGACGGCCTCAAGCACGGCGATGACCACAGCGACGCCGTGCACCTGGCGCAGTTGATGCGGCTGGGGCTGTTGCCGGAGGGCTACATTTATCCGCGCGAGCAGCGCGCCACGCGCGACCCGTTGCGACGTCGTCGGCATCGGGCCAGGCGGCGAGGCGATGCCTGGCACCGAGGGGTTGTCGTGCGTGCACCGCGCACTGCACGATGCCGCACCCTGTCTTTCAGCCCATTCGTGCCGGGTCGCAATCGGCTAGCGTGCGCGCAACCCTTGTCCAGGAGTTCGTCATGCTCAAGCGCGCATCGTTGGGTCTGCTCGGCAGCATGCTCGTGCTGGCCAGCGCCCAGGCCGTCGAAATCCACAACCGCGAGTCACTGCCCGCGAGCAATCCGTTCGCGCGCGCCAGCATGCTGCCGTACCAGTTGCCGCCGTTCGATCAAATCAAGGACAGCGACTACGCGCCTGCCTTCGCGCACGGCATGGCCGAGCAGCGCGCTGAAATCCTGACTATCGCCAACCATCCTGCGCCGCCCAGCTTCGACAACACCCTGTTGGCGATGGAACGCTCCGGGCGTCTGCTCGATCGCGTCAGTCTGATGTTCTTCAATCTCAGTTCCAGCAACACCAACGCGGCGATGCAGAAACTGGAGGCGCAGCTCGCGCCGCAACTGGCCGCGCACCGCGATGCGATCCTGCTGGATGACAAGCTTTTCGCGCGCGTCGATGCGCTGTACCGGCAGCGCGCCACGCTGGGCCTGAACCCCGAACAGTTGCGTTTGGTCGAGCGTTATCACACCAACTTCGTGCGCGCCGGTGCACGCCTGGCTCCAGCGCAAAAGGACACACTGCGCACGCTCAATGCGCGCATCGCCGCGGCGCAGACGGCGTTCGAGCAGCGCCTGCTCGAGGCCAACAATCAGGGTGCGCTGGTGATCGAGGATGTGCGCCAGCTCGACGGACTCGCGCCCGGCGCCATCGCCGCCGCGGCCGAAGCGGCCAAGGCGCGTGGGCTGACCGGCAAATACGTGATCGCGCTGCAAAACACCACCAGCCAGCCGACGCTGACCGATCTCAACGACCGCGGCGTGCGTGAACGTCTGCTGGCGGCCTCGATGCAGCGCGGGCTGCGCGATGGCGCCACCGACGAGCGCGCGCTGATCACCGAGATCGCGCGCCTGCGCGCCGAACGTGCGCGATTGCTGGGCTATCCCAACCATGCCGCCTACGCGCTGGAGGACTCCACCGCGCACGACACCGCTGCGGTCAACGCCATGCTCGGCAAGCTGGCGCCGCCGGCCGTGGCCAACGCGCGCAGGGAAGCCGCGGATTTGCAGCAGGCGATCCAGGCTGAAGGCGGCAAGTTCCAACTCGGTGCCGCCGACTGGGCGCACTACGCCGAGAAGGTGCGCCAGCAGCGCTACGCCTTCGACGAGAGCCAGATGCGGCCCTATTTCGAGATGCAGCGCGTGCTCGAGGACGGCGTGTTCTACGCCGCCACGCGCCTGTACGGCGTCACCTTCAAGCGCCGCACCGACCTGCCCATGTATCACCCGGACGTACAGGTGTACGAGGTGTTCAACAGCGACGGCAGCAGGCTCGGTTTGTTTCTTGCCGATTACTACGCGCGTTCCAGCAAGCGCGGTGGCGCGTGGATGAACAATTTCGTCGATCAGTCGCACCTGCTCGGCACGCTGCCGGTGGTGGTGAACAACCTCAACGTGCCCAAGCCACCCGCGGGCCAGCCCACGCTGCTGAGTTTCGACGAGGTCAATACAGCGTTCCATGAGTTTGGCCACGCGCTGCACGGATTGTTTTCCGACGTGACCTACCCGATGTTCTCCGGCACCAACGTGCCGCGTGATTTCGTCGAGTACCCCTCGCAGGTCAACGAGATGTGGGCCACATGGCCCGAAGTGCTCACGCACTACGCGCGCCACTACCAGACCGGCGTGCCGATGCCGCAGACGCTGGTGGACAAGGTGTTGGCCGCGCAAAAATTCAACCAGGGCTACGCCACCACCGAATATCTGGCGGCCGCGCTGCTGGATCAGGCTTGGCATCAGATCGGCCCGGCGCAGGTGCCTGCCGCAACGCAGGCCGAAGCCTTCGAGCACGCCGCGCTGGCCAAGGCTGGCGTGGCATTCGGCCCGGTGCCGCCGCGCTACCGCAGCACGTATTTCGCGCACATCTTCGGTGGCGGCTACGCGGCGGGCTACTACAGCTACATCTGGTCCGAGGTGCTGGATGCCGACAGTGTCGAATGGTTCAAGCGGCACGGCGGCCTGACCCGCGCCAACGGCGATGCCTTCCGCAGCAAGCTGCTCTCGAAAGGCGGCAGCGTCGATGCCATGACCTTGTTCCGCGACTTCTACGGCAGCGATCCCGATATCCAGCCGCTGCTGGAACGGCGTGGCCTGGCGGGCGCGAGCGATACCTGAGTCGTCGTCTCGGCGATTGCTTGCGGATGACGGGGGCCATTGGCCCCCGTTCTCGGGTGCTGGCGCCGAGCCATGTCATCCTGAGCTGCGCGAAAGATCTCGCCGTGGCGCCAGCGCGCGCGTTTACAATCGTCGGCTCATCCGACGATCCGTGCGCCCGCCATGCCCTTGTCCGCCAGCTTCGAACCCGGCTCGATCGAATCGCAGTGCTATGCGCGCTGGCAACGCCTGGACTGCTTCAAGCCCTCGGGCACGGGCGATCCCTACTGCATCCTGCTGCCGCCGCCGAACATCACCGGCACGCTGCACATGGGCCACGCCTTCCAGCAGACGATCATGGACGCGCTGATCCGCCACGCGCGTATGTCGGGCCGGCGCACGCTGTGGCAGGGCGGCACCGATCACGCCGGCATCGCCACCCAGAAGATCGTCGAGAACCAGCTGGCCACCGAGGGCAAGACCCGCCACGACCTCGGCCGCGAGGCCTTCGTCGAGCGCGTGTGGCAGTGGAAGGAACAGTCGGGTTCGGCCATCGGCAACCAAAGCCGCCGTCTCGGCGCCGGCATCGATGGCTCGCGCGAGCGCTTCACCATGGACGCGGGCCTCTCGGCCGCGGTGCGCAAGGTGTTCGTCGAGTGGTACCGCGCCGGCCTGATCTACCGCGGCAAGCGTCTGGTGCACTGGGACCCGGTGCTGCAGACCGCGGTGTCGGATCTGGAGGTCAACAGCGAGGAGCGCGACGGCTTCCTGTGGTCGATCCTGTATCCGTTCACCGACGAAAGCCTGCGCGGGCCGAATGGCGAGCGCGGGCTGATCGTCGCCACCACGCGCCCCGAGACCATGCTGGGCGACGTCGCGGTGGCGGTGCATCCCGAGGACGAGCGTTATGCGCATCTGGTCGGCAAGACGCTGACCCTGCCGCTGACCGGACGCCACATCCCGATCATCGCGGACGCCTACGTCGATCGTGAGTTCGGCACCGGCTGCGTGAAGATCACGCCGGCGCATGATTTCAATGATTACGCCGTTTGGGAGCGCCATCGCTCCCGAGGGCTTTTCGCCGGACTTCCGAGTGGCGGCCTCGTTGGCGTCCTTACACGCGATGCCAAGATTAAATCTTCGGAATTTGATGATTTCGATTTCCACAACCGTCCACGCGATCTCGCGGGCATCCAGCAAGCCGATCCCGAGGGGGTTGTCGGCAGACCGACCGTTGAGCTAATACCCGAGCCTTACCGCGGCCTCGATCGCTACGAAGCGCGCAAGGCCATCGTCGCCGACCTCGATGCGCAAGGCCTGCTGATCGAGACCAGGCCGCACAAGTTGCAGGTGCCGATCAGCCAGCGCTCGGATGCGGTGATCGAGCCGATGCTGACCGACCAGTGGTTCGTCGATCTCACGCGCGACGTGCTGCCCGACGGTCGTCCCGGTGGGCGCAAGGCCATCACTGAACCTGCGCTGGAGGCCGTGCGCTCGGGTGCGATCAAGTTCGTGCCCGAGAACTGGGCCGGCACCTACACGCAGTGGCTGGACAACATCCAAGACTGGTGCATCAGTCGCCAGCTGTGGTGGGGTCACCGTATTCCGGCTTGGTACGACAAGCACGGTCGTTACTACGTTGCCGAAACACCGTTTGAAGCCCACCAGCAGTGGCTCACTGCGAACAACAATGGCGGCATTGTCGGCCGGGCGGGACTCCAATCCGACGACACGAATGATGAGATCGAAAAGAAGCTCTTGCGTGCCGGCTGGCCCGAACGACTACGTCAAGACAACGACGTCCTCGACACCTGGTTCTCCTCCGCGCTGTGGCCATTCTCGACCATGGGTTGGCCGAAGTCCGACGGCCCCGTCGTGATCGATGGCAAGGCAGTCGCCGACTGGTCGCAGGATCAAGCCTTCCTGCCCAGCGCGGTGCTGGTCACCGGCTTCGACATCATCTTCTTCTGGGTCGCGCGCATGGTGATGGCGACGGCCTACTTCGTCGGCCGCAATCCGGATGGCACGTACGCACCGGAACGGAAGGCACTGAGGGACCGCGTGCCGTTCCGCGAGGTCTACATCAACGCCATCGTGCGCGACGCCGAAGGCCAGAAGATGTCCAAGTCCAAGGGCAACACCATCGATCCGCTGGACCTGATCGATGGCATTGGCCTCGAGGACCTGGTGAAGAAATCCACCGCCAGCCTGCTGATCCCGCAGGTGCGCGCCAGGGTCGAAAAGCGCATCCGCAAGGACTATCCCGAAGGCATCAAGGCGGTCGGCACCGACGCGCTGCGCTTCACCTTCGCCGCGCTGGCCACGCACGGACGCACCATCAACTTCGACCTCAAGCGCGCCGAGGGCTACAGGAACTTCTGCAACAAGCTGTGGAACGCCGCGCGCTTCGTGCTGATGAACACCGAGGGATTCAGTGCCGCGGGCGAGCCAACGCCGGTCACGTTGGCGGAGCAATGGATCCATCAGCGCTTCTGGTCGACGATGCAGCTTGTCACGAAGGAGTTTCGCAACTACCGCTTCGACCTCGTTGCGCAGGGCTTGTACCAGTTCGTCTGGAACGACTACTGCGACTGGTTCGTCGAGCTGGCCAAGCTGGCGCTCCATGGCGACGATGAAGCAGCCGCGCAGTCCACGCGCCACACCCTGCTCTACATCCTCGAAGGACTCCTGCGCGCGCTGCACCCGATCACGCCTTTTGTCACCGAAGAGATCTGGCAGGAAATCGCACCGCGACTGGGGCTCACGCAGTCGAGCATCCTCGGCCGCCCCTACCCTGAGGTGCCGGAAGCCACCGCCGCAATGAGCATCGAGGAACAGGCTCGTTTCAAAGCTACCGCGTCCACTCTTGAGACCAGCAGGATCGAGTTCCTGATCGACGGCGTGAAGAAACTGCGCAGCATCCGCAGTCAGTTCGGATTGGCACCCAACCGTCAGGTGCCGTTGCTGATCGAAGGAACGTTGATCGACCCGAAACTTTTCAGCGACATCGAACCTATGCTGCGCGCGCTGTGCCGCATCGAGTCCATCCGTCATCTGGATGCGGGCGAGCAGGCGCCGGCTGCCGCGGGGGTTCCGTTCCAGGGCGCGAAACTACTGATTCCCCTCGTCGGCCTGATCGACCTCGACGCCGAGCGCGCGCGCGTCGCCAAGGAACTCAAGCGCGTCGAGGGCGAGATCGCCAAGTGTGAAGCCAAGCTGGGCAGCGCCACGTTCGTGGCCAACGCGCCGGCGGCGGTGGTCGAGCAAGAGCGCCAGCGCCTGGACAAGTGGCGTGACGATCACGCCAAGCTCGGCGCGCAGGCGCTGCGTCTGGCCGAGTCAGTCATGCTATAGCTTGCTGCACGTGCAACAGGGCAGGGGGATCTGCCGGCTCAGGTTGCGCTCACGCGCGCAGGCTCGAGCGGTTGTACGCTTGCACCGTGATGGAGGATTCGCCATGAACCGTTGCTTTGTCGTCGCATGGGCGCTCGTACTGCCGCTGGCCGCACCGGCCCTGGCCGAAGCTGCCGCCGCGCCTGCTGCGCCTGAGCTGAATCTGCAGTTGCCGATGCAGTCTTACGCCAGCGTGCTGGCCGCGCCGGCGCAAACCTCGTCCGTGGCGGATACCGGCGCTGGCGCGCTTGTGCCAGCGGCTGGAGCCAAGCAGCCAGCCGGCACGCTGAACGATTCAAAACCGCTGGTATGGGGCAGCCTCAGCACCGGTGTGGGTTACGGCGAGGGGCTTGGCAGCAGCAACTGGCAGAGCGCCAACGTCAACGCCACCAAGCTGTTCGGCAGTGCCAAGCATCCATGGGCCGTTACCGGCAGTGTCGCCGGCGGTCTGGGTTACAGTCAGGCGTTCGGCGCCACGCAGTGGGAGGGGGGCAGCGTCGAGATGAGCAAGATGTTCGGCAACCCCGCCCATCCGTTCGCGCTTACCATCGGCATCAGTGCCGCGCACATGCGCACTCTCGGCAACGGCAACTGGCCCAATAATCCCTGATGCCGGCGCCAATACGGCGCCGAACAGACCCGCGGCAGCGCAGCCTGCAGCGGACAAGGACACGATGCGGGTAGCGGTGGTGCGTTGGCGCATCTGCGCGGCGCGGTCCTATCGAGCACACCAGCGTTGCAGCGTGCGGCGTGCGGCATCGAGATCGCGCACGGTTTGCAGGTCCGCCGCGGGCGTGGGTCGTGCGGCAGCGCCAGCGCTCAACAGCATCAATAGCCCCACGCCGGCACGCCGGCCGGCTTCGCTATCGCTGACGCTGTCGCCGAGCAGCGCGGAGCGCGCGAGGTCCAGATCGAGATCGCGCGCGGCCTGCAGGATCATGCCTGGCGCGGGTTTGCGGCAGGCGCAGTCGCGCCGGCATGGGCCAACGCCGAACTCGGGATGGTGCGGGCAGTGGTAGATGCCATCCAGCAGCACACCCTGCGCGGCCATGGCGCCGCGCAGCCAGCCGCTGTAGGCGTGATATTGCGCCGCGCTGTAGTGGCCGCGCGCGATTCCGGCCTGATTGGTGACGATCACCAGCGCGCAACCCAGTGCCTGCGCGCTGCGGCACAGCTCGAAAATGCCGGGCACGAACGCGGTGTCCTCGGCGCGGTGCACGTAGCCGTGGTTGACGTTGACCACGCCATCGCGATCGAGGAACAGTGCGGGGCGTGGCGCGGCAGCGGGCATCGTCATGGGTGGGGCGGGCAGGCGCGCATTCTCGCAGCTTCCACGCTTGCGCGCGGTTGAGCGAAACGACCGATCGGCCGCGCGCGGCGGCTTTGGCTATGCTTGCGCGCGCGGGGTTTGCGCCATGCGGATCGAACCCTGCATCCGGCGCTTTGCGCCACCTTTCCCCGGTGGCAAGGAGCGAACTCGAGCGCTGCAAACAATTGCTGCTTATGGAATCGAACATGCCGATGAATCTCGAGGATGTGCAGGCTGCATTTGCCGACAGCGCCGCGGTCAAGATGCGTGCGCTGGCGACGCTGGCCGAGCCCACGCTGCGCGCCGCGCGCGTACTGGCAGCGCGGCTGGGTGACGGCCACCAGGTGCTGGCCTGCGGCAACGGTGGTTCCTCGGGCGATGCGCAGCATCTGGCCTCGGAGCTGGTCAACCGCTTCGAGCGCGAGCGTGTCGGTCTGCCGGGTATCGCGCTCACGCCGGACAGCAGCGTGCTGACCGCGATCGCCAACGATTACACCTACGAGCGCGTGTTCGCGCGTCAGATCGAAGCATTGGGGCGCCCTGGCGACGTGCTGGTGGCGTTCACCACTTCGGGCAATTCGCGCAACGTGCTCGAAGCGGTGCGCTGCGCGCAGGCGCGCGGCCTGTGGGTGCTGGCGCTCACCGGCAAGGACGGCGGCGCGCTGGCGCCTTTGCTGCGCGGCGGGGACATCGAGCTGCGCGTGCCCGCGACCAGCACTGCGCGCATCCAGGAAGTGCATCTGCTGTTGATCCACACCTTGTGCGCGTATCTGGACAGCGTGTTTGCCGAGGACGCCCACCTGCCCACTGGCAAGGTGCATGCCGATGTCGCGACGCTGCAGCCGCTGCTGCTTGGGCGCCAGCCGCTGGTGTTCACCAACGGCGTGTTCGATCTGCTGCATCGCGGCCACGTGCACTATCTGCAAGCCGCGCGCCGCGAAGGCGCATGCCTGGTCGTGGGCGTCAACAGCGACGCTTCGGTGCGGCGTCTGGGCAAGGGTGATGAGCGTCCCTTGAACGCACTGGATGATCGCATGGCGGTGCTGGCCGGGCTCAGCGCGGTCGACTACGTGCTGCCCTTCGCGGACGACACGCCGCTGGCGTTGATCGAGGCCTTGCAGCCGGATGTGCTGGTCAAGGGCGGCGATTGGGCGCCGGATGCCATCGTCGGCGCTGACCGTGTGCGCACGCGCGGCGGGCGCGTACTGTCCATTCCCTTCGCGCACCCGTTTAGCACCACCGCGCTGGTGCAGCGCATCCGCGGCGGCTGAGCCGCCCGCCGTTAATCCACGCGCGGTGGCGCGTAGTGGCCGCCTGGCTCGATGCGGTGCACCTGGCCCATTCCAGTCGCGCTCGAAAATGGCGGTGAGCGTTTGCGCCGGCGCCTTGCCGGCTTGCAGTGCTCGATGCGGGCGTAGGGAATGAAACCCTGCGGTGTCTCGCGCAGGGCGCTGTACTTGACCTCGATATCGGGCATCAGCGCCAGCGACTGCAGATACACCTGCATCGGCTCGCGCAGCGACCAGTTGGCGACGATGATGCGCACCTTTCGAAGTCGAACGCCGCCGCGAAAGTCCGCGCCAGGCGCGGTGTTGCGCACCACCGCGCCGATCTCGTGAATTTGCGTCAGCGCGCGCCAGTCCCGGTTCTGCGAACCGACGAACACAATGCGGTCATCGACGATGAAGTCCTTGGTGTGCAACACGCCGCCGGTGAGTTTGTCCACCGGCAGGATGCGGATGTCGATGTTCGGCCTGCCGTGCCGGTGCTGGCGGGCGCATCCGCGCGCGCGGCGATCAGACGCACGATGCTATCCAGATCATCGGTCGGAAAAGGCGGCGCCCAGTCGCCGTTGGGCTCGATCGGGCGCTGGTAGTTGTTGAGCATCAGCGCGAAGGCGAGGCGCTTGCCGTCACCGGCATCCAGATAACCGGACAGCGTGTACATGTGCGCCAGCGTGCCGGTCTTGGCCTGCACGCTGTCACCGTCGGGCAGATTTTTCAGGCGCCAGGTGAGGGTGCCGTTCTTGCCGGCATGGGGCAGCGCATCGCTGAGCGTGGTCGCCCAGGGCTGTCGCGCGATCCACGCCAGCAGCGTGGTAGTGGCGCGGGGGCTGACCATGTCCTGCCGTGACAGGCCGCTGCCTTCGCTGAAGTGCACGGCCTCGCGGTTGATGCCGATCTGCCCGAGCAACGTGCGCATCGCGCACAGCCCCCATTGTTCGGTCCAGTGCAGCACCCAGCCGCATGAGCCTTGTCCGCTGTGCTGCCACATCAGGCCCGCCTGCAGCAGCAGCGTCTGCGCGTAGAGATTGTCGGAATACTTGAGCATGTGCCGCACCAGTTGCGCCAGCGGCGGCGATTGAAGCGTGGCGATGCGCACGGTGTGCGGGTCATCCAGGGTGGCATCGGTTTGCGGCC
Organism: Metallibacterium sp.; assembly: GCF_054637675.1. Classification (NCBI taxonomy): domain Bacteria; kingdom Pseudomonadati; phylum Pseudomonadota; class Gammaproteobacteria; order Lysobacterales; family Rhodanobacteraceae; genus Metallibacterium; species Metallibacterium sp. The sequence goes on along the minus strand of NZ_JBTSRB010000005.1, from coordinate 39,566 downwards.
AGCGCAGCACGCGCAGCCGGCCACTGAAGCCGATGCCGGTGCGCGCCAGCGCGTCGATGAGCTGCTGCCCGGCCATGCGCGCCGGATCGGGCGCGGCCAGCGTGTAGCTGCGCGCGCGCACGCCTTGCGGCAGGCTGCCGCTGACGTACAGCGTGTCATGGCCCAGTGGGCGATACAGGAGCAGGCTGGATGGATCATCCGGCGTGGCGTTCACGCTGAGGTTGTCCACGCGCACGCCGGCGCTGGCCGGCTGCACGTCGATCGTGCAGCAGCGCGTGCCTTGCCGGCTGACGGTCACGCGGAGGGTGCCTTCGCCGGTGGTCAGCGCGCCGACCGCGGGGGCGTAGTCCGCGAACAAATCCTCGGCGCCCCAGCCGGTGCCGAAGGGCGGGCCGCGGAACATGGTGTCGTCGGCGATCAGATCGCCGTTGACGCGCACGACGCCAGCGGCGGCCAGGCGCGCGGCCAGCGTATCGGCCCAGTCGAGTCCATCGGCGGCACCGGTATCGGTGCCCAGCGCCGGATCGCCGCCGCCGCGCAGGATCAGATCGCCTTGCAGCACGCCATGACCGTCGGGCCGGTCGGTGGCGTACAGCGTGGTGCTGAAGCGCGCCTCGGGTCCGAGCAGGTGCAGCGCCAGCGCGGTGGTGTAGAGTTTGGCGTTGGACGCCGGCACGAACAATTTGTCGGCGTCGTGGTCATAGAGCGTCTTGCCGTCGGCCAGGTTGATGACATCGATGCCCCAGCGTGCGCTGGCAAAACGCGGCTGTGCGATGAAGGCATCAATGCGCGCCGCCAGCGTGGTCGTGGCACTGCTGGCGGCAACGGGTGCGCGGGTGGCTGGCGCCGGCCGCGCCTGTGCGCGAACCGCCAGCAAGGCAAGCGACAGCAAGGCGCCTCGGAAGACCTTTTCGAGGAACATTGCACAAGAGGGAGACCATGCCGCAGCCATCGTGTCAGCGCTGGGTCGTGGGTGAGAAAAGCCCGGACATGCGCCGGATTTCCTGTCCTCGATAAGCGCCAAGGCAGGGCCGTTCGAGGTTCCCGGCAAGGCGATCGGCTGTATTCTCGACATGGTTCAGCGCTGGCTGTTGGATATTGCGGCAGTATCCGGCATCCGCGCCGCGCGGTGCACATCGTGGCGCCCGCACAACTCACGTCCGCACAAATCGAAATCTCATGCAGCCATTCATCTCCCGTGCGTGCATCTGGCAGGGCTTGACCGCATTGATCGCCGTGCTGGGTTTACTGCTGCAATTCGTGTGGATGCAGACGCAGGCGCAGTACGTCGGCGCGCTGTGGATGACGCTGCGTTATTTCAGCTACTTCACGATTTTGAGCAACGTGCTGGTCGCGCTCGTTTGCGGTGTGGCCGCGCTGGCGCCGCGCAGTCGCGCCGGACATTGGTGCACGCACGCTGGCGTGCGCGGCGCGGTGCTGCTGTACATCCTGATCACCGCGGCGGTGTATCACCTGCTGCTGGCGGCGCACTGGCATCCGCGGGGGCTGGCGTTGCTGGCCGACGTGCTGCTGCACACCGTGGTGCCCGGCGTGTACGCGCTGGGCTGGCTGTGGATCGCGCCAGTGCGCGGGCTGCGCTGGCAGTACCTTGGCGTGTGGTTGCTGGTGCCGGTGCTGTATTTCATCTGGGCCATGCTGATGGGGCGGTTGCTGCACGTGTATCCGTATCCGTTCCTCAATCTCACGCGCCTGGGTGTGGAGCTGTTGCTGCGCAACGCGGTGTTGCTGCTGCTGCTGTTCGCGCTGCTGGGCGCGGCGCTGGTGCTGCTGGATCGCAGCCTGCTGCGCCTGCATGGCGACGCGCGGCGTTAGGCCGCGGGGCATCGCATCGTCGTGCCGCAGATGACGCATCGTCGGGGCTGATACCTGTGATACTGCCACGCGCAGCAGTGCCTGTTGCACGCGTTGCTGCGAGAATTTCCCCGCCCTCAGGAGCGCATGTCATGAGCAAGAGTCTCAACCAGAAAAAAGACGCCAAGAAAAAGCCGCAGAAGACGTTGAAGGAAAAGCGTGCCGAAAAGCACGGCAAGACGGATGCCAAGGTCTTTCTGCCGAAGTGATGGAGCGCTGCGCTGACGAAACTGGCCGCGTGCGGCATTTGCGCTTGCACTGAGCCGCGGCATGGGCGCATTGCAGATCGACGTCGCCATTATCGGTGGCGGCGCGGCGGGGTTGATGTGCGCGCGCGTGGCCGGCCTGCGCGGTCGCCGCGTGCTGCTGATCGAGCACGCCGAGCGGGTTGGCAAGAAGATCCTGATGTCCGGTGGCGGGCGCTGCAATTTCACCAACACCGGCACCACCGCGGCCAACTTCATCTCGGCCAATCCGCACTTCTGCAAGTCGGCGCTGGCGCGCTTCACGCCGCAGGATTTCATCGCGCTGGTCGATCGCCACGGCATCGCCTGGCACGAGAAAGAGCTGGGGCAGTTGTTCTGCAATGACTCTTCCAGTCAGATCGTGCGCATGCTGCTGGATGAATGCGCGGCGGCCGGCGTGCGCGTCGAGACGCGCTGCAGCGTCGCGCAAGTACAGCAGCGTGATCAAGGTTTTGTGCTGACGACGACGCTGGGCGAGGTCCACGCGCAGGCGCTGGTGGTGGCCAGCGGAGGGCTGTCGATTCCGAGCATGGGCGCGACCGGTTTTGGCTACGTGCTGGCGCACCAGTTCGGTCATGCCGTGCGCGCGACTCGCGCCGGGCTGGTGCCGCTGACCCTGAGCGGCACGCACCAGCAGCACTATCAGGATCTCAGCGGCGTGGCGTTGCCGGTGGAGGCGCGTTGCAACGGCCAGCGTTTTCGTGCCGGCATGCTGGTCACCCATCGCGGCATCAGCGGTCCGGCGATCCTGCAGATCTCCTCTTACTGGCAGCCGGGCGACGATCTGCGCCTGAATCTGCTGCCGGATTGCGATGTGTTCGAAGCCTTGCGTGAACAGCAACGCGCGCATTCCGACGCCGAGCTGCGCACGCGATTGGCCGAGCTGCTGCCGCGGCGACTGGCGCTACGCCTGTGCGAGATCGGGCTGCCCAACCGCCCGCTGCGTCAGTACCGCGAGGCCGAACTGCGCGCCGTCGCGGCGCAGATGGAATCCTGGCCGCTGGTCGCCAGCGGCACTGAGGGCTACCGCACCGCCGAGGTCACCCTGGGTGGCGTCGATACCGATGCGCTGTCATCGACCACGCTGCAATCGCGCCACGTGCCGAGGCTGTACTTCATCGGCGAGGTGGTGGACGTCACCGGTCATCTCGGCGGCTACAATTTCCAGTGGGCATGGGCTTCGGGGCACGCCGCAGGCAGCGCCGTCTGAGCCGGGCAATCCGCGTTGCGCTGCTGCTGCGCGGCATACGCTGGTGGCGGGGGCGGGGCGACGTTTGCGCATAGTGCGCGCTTGGCCGCCGGTGACAGTTGCTTGATCGCGTATTCCGCTTTCGATGCGGCGGAGCGGTCGGCGTACGCGAACCGCGCCAGCAGCCGCGTCGGCGGGTGCGCACGGGTGTAGCGCGCGCCCTTGCCGCGCGCATGCGCGGCGTAGCGCGCATCCACGTTCACCGCGATGCCGGTATACAGGCTACCGTCCACGCACTCGATCAGATAGACGAACCAGGCCATGCGTGGCGACCGATCAGGCGAGGCTGGCGGCGCCGCGCCGCCAACTGGCACGCTCGGCGCGGCAGTCGCTGTCGCCCATGGCGAAATCGCGGCAGGCGCGTGGACGGCGTGCGTAAATCGTGCAGCGCAGGCTGTCGCGATCGAGCGCCGCGCACCAGCCGTCGTCGCGCTGGCGCATCACCTCCATGCCATGCGCATCACGCGTCAGCAGCCACTGCGGCACGTCATCGTCGGCCATCACCAGTGCCTTGAGCTGGCAGCAGCAGGCCTGGCAGCGGCTGCAACTGATCGTGGCGCGGTCTTCGCTGTCGGCAGGTACTGGCATGCCGGCAGTGTCCCACACAGGCAGCCGTGGCAGCCGCGGTCAGTCGATCATGCTCTTGGATTCGGCGGTGGCCAGCAGCTCCGGCTGCGCCTCATGACGGCGGCCGTGGGTGAGCAGCGGGTGCAGGAATACCGCGGCCAGAATCACCACCACACCCAGATAAAAGCGCGCGTCCAGCACGCGCTGCTCGTGCAGCAGCACGATCGCCAAGACGATCGCGTACACCGGTTCGAGGTTGGTGATCAGTTGCATGCTGAAGGCGCTGACCTGGCGCAGCGCGTGCAGCGACAGGGTGAACGGCAGCAGCGTGCAGGCCCACGCCAGCACCAGCAGCAACACGGCATCGTGCGCGTCGGGCAGCGGATAGGTTGCGCCGGCATGCGGCAGCAGCGGCGCCAGCAGGGTGAGAAACGCGGCGCCGGCGCCCAGCTCCAGCGTGGTCACCGCCAGCGGATCGGCGTGCTCGACCAGACGCTTGTTGAGCGCGCTGAAGATCGCCACCAGCAGCGCCGAAACCACGCCCACGGCCACGCCCAGACGCATGGCGGCGGGCACGCCATCGACCACCAGCGCCACGCCCGGCACCACCACCAGCGCCAGCAGCAGCTCGCGCAACTCGAAGCGGCGCCGCGCCAGCCACGGCTCCACCAGCGCCAGGAACAGCGGCGCGATGGCGATACAGGTGGCCGCTACCGAGGCGTTGGCCAGCTTGATCGCGCCGTAGAACGTGAGCCAGTGCAGCGACACGATCACGCCGATGCCGGCGTAGGCCAGGCGCAGCCGCGCCGGCATCGCGCGCAGCGCGCGCCATACGCGCGGCAGCAGCAACAGCGTGGCGCTGACCAGCAGCATGCGCCACCACACCAGCGGCAGCGCGGCCAGCGTGATGAGCTTGCCGAGGATCGCGGTGAAGCCCCACAGGAACACGCAGAAATGGATCTGCAGACGGGCCTTGGTGGTAGGCGACATGGTCAGCGCGAGGCGCATGCGCGCCGCGACGCACGCCGCAGCGGGTGGCGCATCAATGCGCCTCGAGGCTGGCGCGCAGCGCGGCGAAATACGCCAGCGCCTGTGGGTTGGCCAGCGCGTCGGTGTTCTTCACCGGGCGGCCGTGGATGGTTTCGCGCACCGCCAACTCGGTGAGCTTGCCGGACAGCGTGCGCGGAATATCCGCGACCTGCTCGATGCGCGCCGGCACGTGGCGCGGCGTGGCGTTGGCGCGGATCACCTGACGGATGCGCGCGCGCAGCGCCTCGTCCAGCGTGAACCCCTCGCGCAGACGCACGAACAGCACCACGCGCTCATCGCCCTGCCAGTGCTGGCCCACGGTGATGGATTCCAGCACCTCGGGCACCTGCTCGACCTGGCGGTAGATTTCGGCGGTGCCGATGCGCACGCCCCCAGGGTTGAGCGTGGCGTCGGAGCGGCCCTGGATGATCACGCCGCCGTGCGCGGTGATCTCGACGAAATCGCCGTGCGCCCACACGCCGGGAAAGCGCTCGAAATACGCGGCGCGGTACTTGCTGCCGTCGGCGTCGTTCCAGAAACTCACCGGCATCGATGGAAACGGTGCCAGGCACACCAGCTCGCCCGGTTCGCCGCGCACCGCTTGCCCGGCGTCATCGAAGGCGTCGACCTTCATGCCGAGGCCGCGGCACTGCAATTCGCCGCGGTACACCGGCAGCAGCGGATTGCCCAGCGCGAAGCACGACACGATATCGGTACCGCCCGAGATCGAGGCCAGCAGCACGCGCTCCTTCACCTCGCGGTACACGTAATCGAAACTCTCCGGTGCCAGCGGCGAGCCGGTGGAAAGAATCGTCTTGAGCGCGCCGAGCTTGTGCGTCTGCCGCGGCTTCACGCCGGCCTTCTCGGTGGCCGCGATCCACTTGGCGCTGGTGCCGAGCACGCTGATGCCGGTTTCATCGGCCAGATCCCACAACGCGTTGCCGTCCGGATGAAACGGCGAACCGTCGTACAGCACCAGCGTGGCGCCCACCGCGAGGCTGGATACCAGCCAGTTCCACATCATCCAGCCGCAGGTGGTGAAGTAGAAAATGCGGTCGTCGCGCTTGAGATCGGTGTGCAGCACCAGTTCCTTGAGGTGCTGCAGCAGGGTGCCGCCGGCGCCGTGCACGATGCACTTGGGCACGCCGGTGGTGCCCGAGGAGTACATGATGTACTGCGGATGGTTGAACGGCATCGGCGTGAACTCGAGCGCCTCGCCGTGGCCGGCGACGAATGCCTGCCAGTCCTGCGCGCCGCGCAGCCCCGCGAGGCTGGCGTGATGGCCGCTGTAGTCCAGCACCACGGTGCGCTCGATCGCCGGAATCGCATCGAGCACGCTGCGCAGCTTGGCCAGCACGTCGTGGCTCTTGCCGTCGTAAGGGTAGGCATCGACGCTGACCAGTACCCTGGGCGCGATCTGGCCGAAGCGATCGACGATGCCGGGTACGCCGAAATCCGGCGAGGTCGAGGACCAGGTGGCGCCCAGCGTCGCCGCGGCGAGCATGGCGACGATGGCCTCGGGCATGTTCGGCATCAGCCCGGCCACGCGGTCGCCGGGGCCGACACCAGCGGCGCGCAGCGCGTGACTGAAGCGCCCGACCGCGGCGGCCAGTTCGCTGTAGCTCAGCTCACGCGCGTGGCCCCATTCGTTGCGGAAGATCAGCGCCAGGTGCGTGTCACGATCGCGCAGCAGATTCTCGGCGAAGTTGAGTCTGGCGCGCGGGAAAAAGCGCGCGCCGGGCATGGCCTCGGGATTCTCGATCACCGGCTCGAGTTCGCCCGTGGCGCGCACCCCGCAAAATTCCCACACCAGCGGCCAGAAGCGCTGCGGCTCGCGCACCGAGAATTCCCACAGCGGCGCGTAACGCACCAGGTCCGGGTTGCCGGTGCGCTCGCGCACGAAGCGCAGAAAGCGCGCCATGTTGGACGCCTCGGCGCGTTCACGGCTGGGCTCCCAGATGGGTTTGTCCATGGGATGGGCTTTGTCCATGCATGCTTCCTCGTTGCAGGCCACGCATGCTAAGCACATGCACGCGCAAAACCAAACGCCGCGCGCATGGCGGGGCGTTTGCGTCAGCGGTGTATCAACCGAGTGCCTGCTGCAACTCGGGCACGAGCTTGAACAAGTCGCCGACCAGGCCGAAATCGGCCACCTCGAAGATCGGCGCCTCGGCGTCCTTGTTGATGGCCACGATGGTGCCGGCGTCCTTGATGCCGGTGAGGTGCTGGATGGCGCCGGAGATGCCGATGGCCACGTACAGCGCCGGCGCGATGATCTTGCCGGTCTGGCCCACCTGCATGTCACTGGGCACGTAGCCGGCGTCCACCGCCGCGCGCGAGGCACCGACCGCGGCGCAGAGCTTGTCGGCAAGCGCGTAGATGATCTGGAAATTCTCCGCCGAACCCAGCGCGCGTCCACCGGAGACCACGCGACTGGCGCTTTGCAGATCGGGACGATCACTCTTGCCCGACTCCAGCGCGACGAAGCGCGTATGCGTGGGCAGCGCGACGTCGAGCGCGAGGTTTTCGATCGGCGCATGCGCGGCGCCAGCCTTGGCCTCGGGCCAGGACGCGGTGCGCACCGTGGCGACCACGGTCTGGTCGCCGGGCGCCTGCACCGTGATCAGCGCGTTGCCAGCGTAGATCGGGCGCACGAAGCGGTGCGCGTCCTCGACCTGCATCAGATCGCTGACCTGGGCCACGCCCAGCAGTGCGGCGACGCGCGGCATGAGGTCTTTGCCGAAGGTGGTCGAGGGTGCCAGCACGTGCGTGAAGCCCGCGGCCGCGGCGATCACCTGCGGCGCCAGCACCGCGGCCAGCGCGCGTGCATTGGCCGGGTGGTTCACGCTGCGCACGCGCGTCACGCCGTCCAGCGCGGCGGCGGCACGGGCGATGGCATCGGGCGCGGCGGCCAGCACCAGCACCTCGATCTCGCCGCCGATCTTCAGTGCGCAGCTCACGCAGCGCGCGGTGGCTGGGTTGAGCTTGCCGTCGTGATGTTCGGCAACGATCAGGATCTTGTTCATGGTCACTCGCTCCTCGCTCACACCAGGCCCTTGTTTTTCAGTGCGGCCACCAGCTCGGCCACGTCCTTGACCATCACGCCCTTGCCGCGCTTGGGCGGCGGCGCGTAGTGCGTGGTCTTGAGATGATCGCCGCTGCTCACGCCCAGCGAAGCCAGTTCCAGTACCTCGATGGGCTTGTTCTTGGCCTTCATGATGTCCGGCAGCTTGATGAAACGCGGCTCGTTCAGGCGCAGATCGGTGGTGATCACCGCGGGCAGGTCGACCTCCAGCGTCTCCAGACCGGCATCGACCTCGCGCACCACCGTGGCCTTGCCATCGGCGATGCCGAGCTTGCTGGCAAAGGTGGCCTGCGGACGATCCCACAGCGCGGCCAGCATCTGTCCGGTCTGGTTGCTGTCGTCATCGATGGCCTGCTTGCCCAGGATCACCAGGCCTGGTTGCTCTTTCTCGACCAGCTTCAGCAGCACGCGTGCCGCGCTCAGCGGCTGCACGGCATCGGCGGTACTGATGTGGATGGCGCGGTTGGCGCCCATGGCCAGGCCGTTGCGCAGATGCGCCTGCAGATCGGCCGGGCCGATGCCGACGATCACCACCTCGCTGGCGACGCCCTTTTCGCGCAGGCGCAGGGCTTCTTCCAGCGCGATCTCGTCGAACGGATTGGGCGAGAGCTTGACGCCGTCGCTGACCACGCCCGAACCGCCGGGCTTGACCTGGATGCGGACGTTGTAGTCCACGACGCGCTTGTAACCGACCAGGATCTTCATGCCATGTCCTTGTTCAGCGGCCCGCGCATGGCGCGAACCGGGTGCGTGTTGGAGAAACAATCCGCGATTTTACCCGCAGTCGACGCCAGCGCGGGGTGAACTCAACGCGTGGCGCGCGCCAGCAGCGCGGCGGCAAGGCGCTGCGCGGCGCCGGGCGCGAAGTCCAGAAACAGCGAGGGCTCGACCAGTTCCAGCTCGATCAGGCAGGGCGCGCCGGCGTCGTCGCGCAGCAAATCCACACGCGCGTACAGCGGTGCGTCGGGCGTCGACCGGAACGGCGCGGGCAGGGCAGACAGCACGCGCTGCGCCAGCGCCAGCTCGTCGGCGCCGGGCTGGCGCGGCTGGATATGCTCGGGCGCGAACAGCGCGCGCGTCGCCGCGGCGTTGGGAGCCAGCAACGGCCCCTTGCGGATGCCGTGACTGAACACGCCATCGAAAAACAGCAGCGCGGTTTCGCCGGCGCTGTCCACGCGCGCCAGATACGGCTGGATCAGCGCGTGCTTGCCCTGCGCCTGGATCGCGGCGAGGTGCGCGCGCATCGCCGTGCGCGCCTCGGGGCTGTGGCGCATGGTGTCGCGCGAACCGGCGCTGACACTGGGCTTGATCACCAGGTCGGCGCCCGGCCACGCGGTGTGCGCGGCATCCAGCGCAGGCTCGATGGCGGTATCCGGCGCAAGAAAATGCGTCGGCACTGTCGCGATACCCGCCTGCGCCAGCTCGCCCAGATAGTGTTTGTCGCTGTTCCAGCGCAGCAGCGCGAGCGGGTTGAACAGGCGCGTGCGCGCGGCGGCGTGCTCGACCCAGCGCAGATAGTCGTCGAGGCGCCAGGTGTAGTCCCAGGTCGAGCGGATCAGCGCCACGTCAAAGCGCGCCCAGTGCACTTGCACGTCGTCCCAGCACACGATCTCCACCGTGGTGCCAGCCGCACGCAGCGCCGCTTGCAGCGGGGCGAGGTCGTCGTCGCGACCCAGCGCATCGCGGGCGCTGACCAGGGCAATGCGCGGCGCGGTGCTCATGCGGGTTCCATGCAAAGCGCGCAGGCTAGCCGCTGCCGTGTGTGCCGCCAAGTCGCAGCACGCTGCGCGCCCGTGGCGGATACCGGACAATGCGCGCATGAACGCCTCCGCGCCCCTGCCGATGCCAGCCGCTGCCAGCCCCTGGCGCCTGTGCGTGGCGCCGATGATGGACTGGACCGATCGCCACTGCCGCGCGTTTCACCGCGTGCTGGCACCGGGTGCGCGGCTGTACACCGAGATGTTGCACGCGCAGGCGCTGCTGCACAGCGCCGCCGGGCGCTTGCTGATGCAGGCGCCGGGCGAGCGTCCCACGGCCCTGCAACTGGGTGGCAGCGATCCGGCGGCACTCGCCGCCGCCGCGCGCGTGGGCGAGGGCGCCGGCTACGACGAGATCAACCTCAACGTGGGCTGCCCGTCCGAGCGTGTGCAGGCCGGACGCTTCGGGGCCTGCCTGATGCTGGAGCCGGCGCTGGTGGCCGATTGCGTGCGTGCCATGCAGGACGCCGTGCAGGTGCCGGTGACGGTGAAGTGCCGCATCGGCGTGGACCAGCAGGACGGCGAGGCCGATCTGGATCGCTTCGTCGAAACCCTGCTGCGGCGCACGCGCTTGCGGGTGCTGATCGTGCACGCGCGCAAAGCCTGGCTGCGGGGCCTGTCGCCGCACGAGAATCGCAGCGTGCCGACGCTGGACTACGCGCGCGTGCAGCGGCTCAAGCGCCGCCATCCTGGGTTGATCGTGGTGCTCAACGGCGGTCTGGTCGATGTCGCCAGCAGCCGCGCGCAACTGGATGCCGTCGATGGCGTGATGCTGGGCCGCGCCGCCTATCACGATCCCTGGGTGCTGGCCTGCCTGGATGCCGAACTGCGCGGCGTGCAGTCGCCCGCGCGCGCCGCGGCGCTGCGCGCGTTCAAGCCCTACGTCGAGTCCGAATTGGCGCGCGGCACCGCGCTCAAGCACATCACCCGGCATGTGCTCGGCCTGTACCTCGGCCAACCAGGCGCGCGCCAGTTCCGGCGCGTGCTGACCGAGGGCGCTGCGCGCACCGCTGCCGACTGGGGGCTGATCGAGCAGGCGCTGGCGCAGGTCGAGCGCATTCAGCCTGCGGCTGCAGTGACTGCGCGGTAAGCGACCCCGTTTCCGGCACCGGGCATGGTCGCGATGCAGCGGCGTCGCGTTGAGCGCCGCGCGGAATTGGGATGGCATGACGCGCAATGCCGGATATGAGACTCCTGCACAGCTTCATCGAACTGGCGCCGTTCGTGCGAGCCCGTGAGGCCTATGGCATGGACGATGTCGAGTTCGCGGAGCTGCAATTGGCGCTTGCCGCCGCGCCTGAGTCCGGCGACGTGATCCCGGGTTCCGGTGGCTGCCGCAAGTTTCGCTGGCGCGCGCAGGGACGCGGCAGGGTAATCCACTTCCTTCCCGCTATAGAGGGTTCGATTGTCCTGGTGTTGCCTGTACGCCAAGAACGTGCGTGACAACGTGGATCCGGAACTGTTGAGGCAATTGAAGACGAGGTTTGATCATGACCAAGCTGACCGCCAAGCAGCGCGCCACACGGGATGCGAGTCGCGACCTCAATGCCGAGCTGCGTGAGGCGCTGAACGACAGCGCTCGCTGGGTACGCAAGACCGACTTCAAGTCCTTGGGCGACGGGCGCATGAGGCGCCGGGTTGTGCGCAGGGATGGCACCGTCGAGAAAGACGAGGTGATCCCCGCCGGTCGCGTGGTCGTTGCCGCGGCGCGTGCGGGTACAGGCCTCTCGCAAGTCGAGTTTGCAAAGCTCCTGGGGGTGTCGGTGCGCACGCCGCAGGACTGGGAGCAGGGACGTCGCGAGCCTTCCGGTGCCGCGCAGACGCCGCTGCGCATCGCGACCCTGCACCCGCGCATCGTGCGTGAGGCGGCGGCGTGACCCACGGCCAACACCCGGCCAACAACACCCGGTCAATCTGACATCTGTCCGCTGCGCGACTGAGAGAGTGAGTGTTGCTGAGCGTCGGATCGACGCCGCCCCAGGGACGTGTGATGCAGATGGTTCCGTCCCCCGGTTCAGGCGCGATTCCGGCGCGGGCGACCGGAACGGGGCAAGCTAGCTGAACAAGCTGAACTACCATATCGCCATGAAACCGTTTCGTATCCTGCTGGTCCCCGTTCTGATGCTATCGGTCGGCTTGGCGCAAGCTGTCGACAAACCCGAGATCACGCTGGATCAGGCCGTGGCCCAGGTGCAGCGCGAGACTGGCGGCAAGGTGCTGGCGGCCGACAGCATGCGCGTGGGCCGGCGCGAGGTGATTTACCGCATCAAGGTGATCACGCCCGCGGGCGTGGTCAAGGTGGTCCAGATCAAGACCGAACTGAAGGAGAAACGCTGATGCGCATTCTGCTGGTGGAAGACGAAGCACCGCTGCGCGAAACGCTGGCGGCGCGCCTGAAGCGCGATGGCTACGCCGTGGACATGGCGATCGATGGCGAGGACGGTCTGTTTCAGGGCCGCGAAGTGCCGTTCGATCTGGCGATCATCGATCTGGGCTTGCCCAAGCTCTCGGGCATGGAACTGGTGAAGGCCCTGCGCGAGGCCGGGCAGCGCTTTCCGATCCTGATTCTGACCGCGCGCAGTTCGTGGCAGGACAAGGTCGAGGCGCTGAAGTACGGCGCCGACGATTACCTGGTCAAGCCCTTTCACGTCGAGGAACTGCTGGCGCGCATCAACGCGCTGGTGCGGCGTGCCAGCGGCTGGTCCAAGCCGCAGTTGCGCTGTGGCCCGGTGCGGTTGGACACCACCGCGCAAACGGTCACGGTGGACGGCAAGCCGGCCGATCTGACCAGCTACGAATATAAGGTGCTGGAATATCTGATGCTGCACGCCGGCGAACTGGTGTCCAAGGCCGACCTGACCGAGCACATCTACCAGCAGGATTTCGACCGCGATTCGAACGTGCTCGAAGTGTTCATCGGGCGTCTGCGCCGCAAGCTCGATGCGGACGGCGCGCTCAAGCCCATCGAGACCGTGCGTGGCCGCGGTTATCGCTTCGCCATCCCGCGCAGCGAGGCCGATGAGGACTGATGCAACTCGACCGCTGTCGCTGCTTGCGCGCTCGGCGCTGGCCTCGCTGTTGGCGCTGGTCGCGTTTCTGGGGGTCACCGGGTTCGCGCTGGATCGTGCCTATTACGAGGGCACGCTGACCGCCGAGCGTGACCGCCTGCAAAGCTATTTCTACGCGTATCTGGCCGGTTTCGATGTGCGCCGCGACGGCACCCTGATTGCGCCGGATGCGCCGCCGCAGCCGGATTTCGATCGCCCCGGTTCCGGCCTGTACGCGGTGATCACCGACAGCAAGGGCGTGCGCTGGGCCTCGCGCTCGGCGCGCGGGCGCGAGCTGCCGTTCAACGGCAACCTCGCGCCCGGGCAGGTGGATTTTCGCGGCCCGCTGTCCAGCGCGGCGATCGGCCATGTGTTCGTGCTCAGCGAGGGCGTGGCCTGGGACATCCCGCACCGCGCGCCGCTGCGCCTGACCCTGCACATCGCCGAATCCGATCAGGCTTTCGAGCGCCAGATCGACGCCTATCGACGCACCCTGGCGCTGTGGTTGCTGGGCTTGGGCGTGGCGCTGCTTGCCATGCAGCAAATGCTGCTGCGCTGGAGTCTGTCGCCGCTGAGTCGCGTGCGCCAGGAATTGCGCCGCGTGCAGCGCGGCGAAGCCAGCGCCTTGTCCAGCGACTACCCGCGCGAGTTGTCCGGCCTCACCCGCGGCCTCAACACGATCATCCAGAGCGAGCGCGAAACCCTGGAGCGCCAGCGCCACACGCTGGCGGATCTCGCGCACAGCCTGAAAACGCCGCTGGCGGTGATTCGCGCGCGCTTCGAATCCGACGCCGAGGATGCACCGCCGCCGCCGGTATGCCACGACGTGCTGGAGCAAGTGCGGCGCATGGACGGCATCGTCGCATATCAACTTTCGCGCGCCGCGGCCAAGGGTCGGCAGACCTTCGCCGCGCCGGTGCCGGTGGCCACGCACGCCGAGGCGCTGGTGCAGGGGCTGGAGAAAGTTCACGCCGTGCGGCGCATCCTGTGCGAGTTCGACATCGACCCCGAGGCGCGCTTTTTCGGCCCCGAGGGCGACCTGCTGGAACTGCTGGGCAACCTCACCGAGAACGCGTTCAAGTGGGCGCGCTCGCGCGTGCTGCTCAGCGTGCACCGCCTGCAGGAAGCCACGGCGCTGCGCGAGGGCCTCGAGATCCTCGTCGAGGACGACGGCCCCGGCATCCCGCCCGAGCGCGTCGATCGCCTGCTGCAGCGTGGCGTGCGCGGTGACGAACGCGTGCAGGGTCACGGCATCGGTCTGGCCATCGTGGTCGATCTGGTGCACGCCTATCGCGCTGAACTCAACGTGGACCGCTCCGAGGCGCTGGGCGGCGCGCGCTTCCGCCTGCGCTTTCCGCCGATTCGCTGAGCGTGTTGGCCTTGGCGGCGGGGCGCAGCCGGGTCATCGTTGCATGCGTGGCGATGATCCTGATCGCCACGACGCACGTTCCGTCCGGGTGTTGCAAACGGACCCCGGTGTAGGATTGAATCCTGCTCGGCGACCGAGGATTCCAGCATGCGCAGCACACAACAGTTCAGCATCACGCTGACCAATGAAATGGCCGACGTGGTGAAAGCCAAGGTGGCTGGCGGCGAGTACGCGACCGAGAGCGAGGTCATTCGTGACGGCCTGCGCGCACTGCTGGCACGCGACCGTGCCATGGAGTCATGGCTTCGTGAAACAGCAGCCCCCGCCTACGACGCGATCAAGGCCGATCCATCACGCGGGATTCCTGTGGCCAAGGCGCGCGCCACGCTCGCTGCCGAGCGTCGCAAGGCTGCCGCGAAGCGGTGAAGGCCTATCCGGTCGTCATTACGCCCGAAGCGCTCGAGCAGCTTCGCGCGATCGAGCGCTACATCGCCGACGCGTCGGGTCACCCGGCAGTTGCCGAGCGTTACGTGGATGCGCTGGTGAGTTTTTGCGAGTCGCTCGATACGTTCCCGCAGCGCGGCACGCCGCGCGATGACATTCGCCTCGGACTTCGCCTCGTGCCTTATCGCGATAGTGCGGCGATCGCGTTCACGGTCGACAATGATGCGGTGGTGATCGTGGGCGTGTTCTACGGCGGCCAGAATTACGAGGCCGTCTTGCAGGATGACTTGCCAACCTGACGGAAGCCCGCCGAGGCAACCCGGAAACCACGAACCTCTCGAGAGACGCTCCTCGGCCCCGAGGGCGACCTGCTGGAACTGCTGGGCAACCTCACCGAGAACGCGTTCAAGTGGGCGCGCTCGCGCGTGCTGCTCAGCGTGCACCGCCTGCAGGAAGCCACGGCGCTGCGCGAGGGCCTCGAGATCCTCGTCGAGGACGACGGCCCCGGCATCCCGCCCGAGCGCGTCGATCGCCTGCTGCAGCGTGGCGTGCGCGGTGACGAACGCGTGCAGGGTCACGGCATCGGTCTGGCCATCGTGGTCGATCTGGTGCACGCCTATCGCGCTGAACTCAACGTGGACCGCTCCGAGGCGCTGGGCGGCGCGCGCTTCCGCCTGCGCTTTCCGCCGATTCGCTGAGCGTCGTGATGACGTTGCTCAGTCCGCTTGCGGCCGCGGTGGCGTGCCATACAGGCCGGTGAGCAGGCGCGCCACCTCGGGCGCGGCCTGCGCGAGTTGCGCCGGCTGCGAGAAATGCATTTCGCTGGTCACCGCGAAATACTCCTCGGGATTGGTGGCGGCATAGGCGTTGATCGGGCTGTGCTGGCCATTGTCGAGCTGGCGCTGCAATTGATCGAACGCGCGCTGGAACGCATCCATCCACACGTGCCGCGACAGCCCGGCCGGCAACGCCGGCACGCCGTCCATGGCGCCGTCGAGCTGATCGAGCTTGTGCGCGATCTCGTGCACGACCACGTTGAAGCCATCATGGGGATGCGCCAGATCGTGGCTGATGCTGGCCCACGACAGCACCACCGGGCCGCGCGCCCAGGCTTCGCCGATCAGCGTTTCGTCCTGCTCGGAGATCACGCCGGTGCTGCGATCCTGGTGCGGATGGCGCACGCGAAACTCGCCCGGATACACGATCACCTCGCGCCAGCCGTGCAGCGCGGCGAAACCCAGTTCCAGCACCGGCAGGCAGGCCTGCTGCGCGATCAGCAGACAGCGCAAGTCGTCGAGTTGCGCGCCGGCCTCGGCGCTGAAGCGCTTGTGCGCCAGAAACTGCGCGCACAGCGCGCGCAGGCGCGTTTGTCGCGCGGCATCCAGCGCCGCGGACAAGGGCGCGGCGGCGAGCGCGTCGCGCCAGATCGAATCGGGAATCTCGCGCGCCGATGTCAGTCGTGCGCGCAACGCGGCGAGCCAGCCGCCCAGCGTGATGGCCCGGCTACTGAATCGAGCCGGGCAGCAGCGACTGCCAGCTCAGCGCCGGCCGCGCGCGCAGCGGTTGCGCGGGCGCGCGGCTGTTCGCCTCAGGCAGACGCGCAGCGCCATCACCCGTGGCATCGCCGCCCGCGGCGCGTGTCGGCACGGGTTGCGCTGGGGCCGGGGGTGCGCGACGCGCGGCGGCCGGCGCGCGCGCCGCGGCGCGCACCGGCGGCGTATTGACGCGCGTGTCGGATACGCTCGGCGCGGCAGGTAGCAGGTTCTCGCCCGTCGCGGCCGGCTTGGCGCGTTCGCCGCCCAGCAAGGGCAAGCCATCGGCCGCCTGTGCGCACGCGCACGCGGCCACAGTGCTCAGCAGCAAACCAGCGAACAGGGCAACAGCCTTCATGCGTGTGCTCCGTACCAGCGTCAAGTGTGGCATCCTCGCAAATAAACGCGTGGCGTGCCAGCGAAGGGCCGCATCGGCGTCGAGAAGCGGTGTTGGAGCTCGCCTCGGCGAAGGCGCCAGGGCGCATCGTGGCTGGATCATTCCAGTTTTCGGTCTTCGCTTTTCGCCTGGGCCATTGCTTCGGGTTCCAGTTCCTCGGCGTAGCGATTCAGCCGTATGAAAACACCCCAGGCGGCAAGGAGTACACCAGCGGCGATCAATATGCTGGCCGCGTATACCAATTGCGTCGAGTTCTCATGTGCGGCGCGGAAGGTGGCAACGAGTCCCTCGATGGCGATCGCGACCACGATCACCACCATGAATCGGGACAAGAAGCGGCGTACGCGAGTAGGTCCGCTGATATGCGCATCGCGCATCACTTCTTCTTCGGCGATTGTTTGGGAAATCTGCAGCGCCACGACTGCGGCAGCGAGCAGGCCTATCGCCTCGATGATCTGCTGCGCGGCAGCTCGGTTCAGACCACCGAAGAACGCTACCCATGCTTCCTTCGTGGCGATGGCGATGAGCATGAGAGCCGCGCAGGCAAACAGGGCTGCCATGCACCCGTGGACGATCGAGAACGCACGCATCAGCATTTTCATTTGCATCTCCTGACACAACAGCAGTGAATTGGTTTTCCTGATTCGCGGCGAAGTTCCGCAGCTAAAAGCCCCTCTCCCGCCGGGAGACGACCAACGGAGGTCCCCAAGGGAGGGATTGGGGCGAGGGTTCTGGGCTTGCCTTGCCTTCGCGCCGCGCAAGACCAGTTGCTCATCCGGCGCTGCGCGCCACCTTCCCTCAGGGACTTCCGTTGGTCATCTCCGGGGGGAATGGAATACAAGCTGGACTTCAGCACGAATCAGGAATATTTATTTTGCCTCGTCAACCATCAGCATGGTCTTTTCCTCGACCTCTTTGGCAACTTGAACCAACGCTGCATTCTGAGATAGCGCCAAAAGCATTGGCACGGGCTTGATAAGGCCGATCTTTGTTTTGCCTTGCTCCGTAAATACCGAGATACGACACGGCAACGCCATGTTCAGACGCATATCGGCAGACAAAACTTTTGCCGCCTGCCCCGGATTGCAAACTTCAAAAACCTTGCACTCTTCATCAAATACAATGCTTTTACCGCGAAGTGTGGTCCCCAAGTCGTGGACATGCAGTACCCCGAAACCATGACGCATAACCGCTGATTCAAGGTCTGACGACGCTTGGTTGAATGATTTATTGGTTTCAACGATGTAATACATTGAATCACCCCGATCTTTGTGGTTGATACATAACGCCCGAATCAAGCGGCGCGCGACTTTTCACGCGTCCACTTGCAGGAGTTAGACGCCTATATTGAGCCAGACATAGACACCCGGTGCAGCGCCAATGGGAAACCCAATAAGCCAAAGGGTGTCGATAATTCGAGAAATTATCACACCGTAGCTCTTGCCTTCCTTTGCGCCCTTGGCCGCATACCAATGAGCAATGCCTATGTGAAAAGGCCCAACCCGACTAGACCTATGGCAGCATCCTCTCCGCCACGAATTATGGTCAGTAGGCCTATGAGAAGCATGATGACTGCGAATGCTGCAAATGCCAGGAAGAACACCCAGTGAAGGCGATAGAGCCCAGGATTAAGTGGTGTAGTTATCATGATGCAGGGCCTCCTACGCCCAACTAGAAGTAGACCCCACATCCGGGGTGTTGCACGGCATCGTCCGCTCCTCCTGACATGCTGTCAAGCTTGGTTCCTATGCTCAATCAATCAATGCCTTGCCCGACTGCACGTGCGTTTCGCCGCGACCCGATTGCGCCGCATATCTAATCTAACGAATCGGTGGGCGTAATGGTTTAATAGTTTACGCAGGCGAAAGTGGGGGTGTATCGGAGCATAGGCAGAAGCCGCAACAATCGCGCCTGCTTGACGAGGTTCGCCGACGATTGCGGTTCAAACATACAGCTTGCGCACTGAGCGGGCTTATGTGGCGTGGATACGCCAGTTCATCTTGAGCAGCAGCAAACGCCACCCGCGCAGGATGGGGCATCCGAGGCCGAGCGGTTTACGTCTGATCTCGCGGTGCGTGCCCGTAGCGAGTCGCTGGATGACCAGCTTCGCTGTTGTGAAACGCTTCCCGCTTTCGCGGGAATGACGGCCTCATTAGAAGAGCCGTGCGCAATCAGAACCGTGCGCAACCACGGCGCGGGTGGCGTGCGCAGCGCAGCCCGCTGGATCGGGTGGGCTGAGCGCGCAGTGTGGGTGCTCACGCGTTGAGATACTCCACCACTTCCAGATCGAAGCCGGCCAGACCCACCAGCTTGCGCGGGGTGCCGAGCACGCGCAGGCGGCGCACGCCGAGGTCGGCGAGGATTTGCGCGCCCTGGCCAAGCTGGCGCCATTCCTGTTGCGCGGCCTGGCGGCTGGTGTCGTGCGGTGCGGGGCCGTGCAGGCGCTGCAGCAGGGCGTCGGCGCTGTCGTCGCCGGCCAGCACCACCACCACGCCGCGACCCTCGCTGGCGATGCGGCGCAGCGCGGCGGTCAGGGTCAGGCCCAAATCCTCGCGCACCAGGTGCAGCACGTCGGACAGCGTGTTGCGCGCATGCACGCGCACCAGCACCGGGCTGTCGCCGGCGACTTCGCCGCGCACCAGCGCGAAGTGCAGGCTGCGGCGCAGCAGGTCGCGGTAGGCGATCAGTTGAAACGCGCCGAATTCGGTTTGCAGCGGCGCGGCGTAGGCGCGCTCGATGGTTTTCTCGGTGGCCAGGCGGTAGCGAATCAGGTCGGCGATGGTGCCGATGCGCAGGCCGTGCTGGCGCGCGAAGGCTTCCAGTTGCGGGCGCCGCGCCATGCTGCCGTCGCTGTTGAGGATCTCGACCAGCACGCTGGCCGGCTCCAGCCCGGCCAGCCCGGCCAGATCGCTGGAGGCTTCGGTGTGCCCGGCGCGGGTGAGCACGCCGCCAGGCTGCGCGGCCAGCGGAAAGATGTGGCCGGGCTGGGCCAGATCCTCGGCGCGCGCGCCGCCGCGCACGGCGACTTGCACGGTGTGCGCGCGGTCGTAGGCCGAGATGCCGGTGGTCACGCCCTCGGCGGCCTCGATGGACACGGTGAAGTTGGTGTGGTGCGACGAGGTGTTGTCGCTGACCATCGGGCGCAGGCCCAGTTGCCGGCAGCGCTGCTCGGTGAGCGCCAGGCAGATCAGGCCGCGGCCCTCGCGCGCCATGAAGTTGATGTCCTCGGGGCGCACTTTCTCTGCGGCCATGATCAGGTCGCCCTCGTTCTCGCGGTCCTCGTCGTCGACCATGATCACCATGCGCCCGGCACGGATGTCGTCGAGGAGGTCGGGGATGCTGTCGAAGGCCATGGTGCGTGTCGCCGCGCGGGGAGAACGGCGATTTTACGCCGCGCCGTGTGGCGGCGGTTCGCGGTCGGGTGGTTCGGCGGCGATGAGGCCGCGCGCGATCAGCAGTCGGCGCGCCTCGCTGGCGTCCTGCTCGAACCAGGCGCGCGCGCTGCCAAGGCGAAAGCTGTAGCCCCAGGCGTCCATGTCGGCCTGCATGCGCGCGCGGCCGACACCGGGCAGGGCATCGGCCAGCACGATTTGCAGATAGCAGGTGGCGTCCTCTTCCTCGATCGAGTCGGTGGCGTCGGTGTGCACCTGCGCGCGGCGCGCGGGCGACAGCACGATCAGGTGGCAGGCCTCGTGCAGCAGCGAGTGCACGGGCGTATCGGGGCGCGCATGCACGCGCGTGCCGATCACGCCGGCCTCGCACTCGCCCCAGTAGCTGCCGGGAATGGCCGCGCCGGGCGCGACTTCGACCAGTTGCAGTCCGTGACGCGCCAGCAGCGCGTGCGGCGCAGCGAAACCGAGATCAGATAGAAGCAGGACGGAGGGCATGCAGTAGCTGCAACGACAGGTGAGATGTGGCCGAACAGCCGTATGCGTGGAGTATCAGACTCTTGATCGAGTACCGAGTACCGAGTACCGAGTTCTCTCACGTCGTCATGCCCGCGCAGGCGGGCATCCAGTTGCAAACCACACGACAGCGGACTGGATCCCCGGTTCGTGCTGCGCGCGCCCGGGGATGACGAGGATGATGCGGCTCCGCGCGACGGTGGGGGTCCACACCCGAGTCCCGAGTTCCGACGAGTGTCAGGTCGTCGCGCCCGGCTTGTGCTCGGGCAGCGCCACGGACAGCTCCAGCACCTCGTGCTCGCCGTCGCGCTCGACCTGGATGTTGATCGCGTCCAGATCGACGTGCACGTATTTGCGGATCACCGCCAGCAGTTCGGTGCGCAGCATCGGCAGGTAGTCGGGCGTGTTGCGCGAGGAACGTTCCTGCGACACGATGATGCGCAGGCGTTCCTTGGCGATGCTGGCGGTGTTCTTGGGGCGCGCCCTGAGGAAATCGAGTATGCCCATGTTCAAGCCCTCCACCGCGAGCCGGTGGCGCGGACGGATGTGGTCACCATGGCCTCAGCTCCCGAACATGCGCTTGAACAGGCCTTTCTTCGCCGCCTCGGTGAAGCGCATCGGGCGCTCCTCGCCGAGCAGCCGCGCGATGGCATCGACGTAAGCCTGGCCGGCCTTGGAAGTCTCGTCGAGGATCACCGGCACGCCCTGGTTGGAGGCGCTGAGCACGCTGTCGTGCTCGGGGATCACGCCGAGCACCGGCAGGCCCAGCACTTCCTCGACATCGCCGATGCTGAGCATCTGCCCGCTGCCGACGCGCTCGGGGTTGTAGCGCGTCAGCAACAGATGCGCGGGCACGCCGCCCTTGCCGTTTTCGGCGTGGCGCGTCTTGCTGGACAGCAGGCCGAGGATGCGGTCCGAGTCGCGCACGCTGGACACCTCGGGGTTGACTACCACCAGCGCGCGATCGGCGAAGTACATGGCCAGAAACGCGCCTTTCTCGATGCCGGCCGGCGAGTCGCAGACGATGTAGTCGAAGCCGTCGGCCTTGAGTTCATCGAGCACGCGGCCCACGCCGTCCTGGGTCAACGCCTCCTTGTCGCGCGTCTGCGAGGCCGCTAGTACGTACAGGTTGTCGTGGCGCTTGTCGCGGATCAGCGACTGCTTGAGCGTGGCTTCCTGGTGAATGACGTTGACGAAGTCGTACACCACGCGCCGCTCGCAGCCCATGATCAGATCGAGGTTGCGCAGGCCCACGTCGAAATCGATGACCGCGATTTTCTTGCCCTGCATGGCGAGGCCGGTGGCCAGCGATGCGCTGGTCGTGGTCTTGCCCACCCCCCCCTTGCCGGAGGTGACGACGATGGTTTCGGTCAAAGCATTGTCTCCCGTGTCGCGATGAACATGGTTTGTCGATGGATCGCGCGGCTAGCGATCCAGCCGCGCGATCAGCAATTTTTCCCCTTCCAGCCAGCATTGCACAGCGCGGCCTTCGAGGTCATCGGGAATTTCCTCAAAGGTGCGATAGCGGCCGGCGATGGACACCAGTTCGGCGTGGAAGGACTGGCAGTAGATGCGCGCCTGTTGGTTGCCGCCGGCGCCGGCGAGGGCGCGGCCACGCAGGCTGCCGTAGATGTGGATGCTGCCGTCGCTGATCACCTCGGCGCCGGCGGCAACGTTGGCGGTGACCACCAGATCGCGCGCCTCGGCGTACACCTGCTGGCCCGAGCGCACCGCCTGGGCGTGGTGCAGAGTCGGGGCGCTGGCGGTGGCAGGGCTGACGACGGCGGCTGGCGCGACTTCGGCTTCAGCCGCGCGTGCGCGGTGCGGCGTGGGCGTGGGTTCTGGCGCCGACGCTGCGGCGGTGTTTGCTTGCGCGGGTTCGTAGGCGGCGCGGAACTTGGCGATCAGCGGCAGGTTCAGCGCCTCGGCCAAAGCTTCGATGTGACGGGTGCCGTAGGCCAGCGCCACGGGCAGCATGCCGGCGGCGCGCACCGCATCGAGCAGGGCGGCGGTGGCGTCGCGGTCGATGTCCTGTGGCAAATGGCCGAGATCCAGCACCACGGCGGCGCGCGCGAACAGTTGCGGCGCCTTGTGCACGCGCTCGGCCAGCGCGGCCTGCAGCGCGGCAGGATCGTTGCGGGTGACGCGCACGTTGGCGATGCCGACCTGGCCGAAGCGCAGGTCGCACATGCTGTCCGCCGCGGGTTTGGCCGCCATGCGCGCGCTCAGGCCTGCGCCGCAACGCGCTGTGCCGTGCGCGCCGGCACGTCGCGGCTGCGCAGCCAGGGCAGGTCGGGCAGGCCGCCTTGCGCCAGATAGGTATCGCGCACGAACGCGAAGCTGCACAATTCCTTACCCAGCAGGCTGACGCGGCGCTCGACGCCAGGCATCAGTTGCTGGCCCAGCTCGCGGAAACCGTAGGTGCCGTGGAACAGCACCAGGGCGTCGTTGGGCGGCTCCAGGAATACCTCGCAGGCCAGCAGCGGCACACGTACCTCGGCGTGGCTGTGCACGTCGGCGTAGAACACGCGCCCGAGGCCGTGGCCGCGCATGTTGCCGGCGATCACCACGCGGTCGATGTAGACGAAGGCCGGATGGCGTTCGGCGAACCAGCGAAAGTTGGGGCTGTCGTGTGCGGCGTGCTCGCGGAAGGCGATCAAAAATCCGGCGGCGTGGCCGTCGACCTCGGCGATGCGGAAGTAATCGGCGTTGTCGTATAAGCGCCGCAGGCGCTCGCCGTCCAGCGGCAGGATGCTGGGGCCGGCGGCGTTGTTGATCGCCAGCACGGCGTCCAGATCGTTCTCGCAAGCTTCGCGCAGCGCCAGACTCATGCCGTACTCCCGGTGATGCGGGGCCATTGTTGCGCCCGGCGACGCGGCATTATCGCATGCGATCCGGTGCCGCCAAGTCGCGCTGCCGCGAGCGCCCGTGCATGCCGTGCCGCTTGCCATGCGCGTGTGCGCGTGCATGAATGCCTCGCATGCGTTGGCCCGCCATCAATCACACCCGCCTGCTGCGGTATACGGGCCTGTTCACTTATCTGTGCACGGGCATTCCGCTGCTGCGCGTGGATTGGACGCTGGAGCGCGTCAGCGGGCTCAGTCATCCTGATATCGGGCTGGTACTGCTGCTGCTGAGCTACGTGCTGTTCGGCATCGTGTACTGGCTGCTGACGTGGCGCCTGGGTTCGCGTCGGCATCCGGCGCTGAAGATTCTTGGCCTCGGCGTGCTGACCGCCACCGCCATCGGCGTGGGCTGGTTCAGTCACAGTGGGCTGTCGGCGCTGCTGCTGGTGGTGGTGGCGGTGGTGTTGCCGTGGACGCTGCCGCTGCCGATCGGCATTGCCTGGCTGGTGTTGCAGAATCTGGCGCTGATTCCCGTGTTCGTCGGTTTTCCCGGCTTCGGCTGGGGCACGGCGACGCTGCAGGCGGCGCTGTATCTGGGCTTCGCCACGCTGATGTTCGTCACCTCGATGGTGGCGCGGCAGCAGGACGATGCGCGCGAGGAACAGCGCCGGCTCAACTCCGAATTGCGCGCCACGCGCGCGCTGCTGGCCGAATCCAGCCGCATCGGCGAGCGCATGCGCATCGCGCGCGAGCTGCACGATCTGCTGGGTCATCACCTCACCGCGCTGACCTTGAATCTGGAGGTCGCCAGCCACCGCGTGGCGGCCGCGGAAGTCGGCCCGGTGCGCCAGGCGCAGGCCATCGCCAGGCAATTGCTGGGCGATGTGCGCGAGGTGGTCAGCGAGCTGCGTCAGGGCGAGGCGCTGGATTTGAGCCAGGCGCTGCGCAGCCTGATCGAGGGCGTGCCGACCCTGAAGGTGCATCTGGACTTGCCGCCGGCATTCAGCGTGGATGAGCCGCAGCGCGCGCAGGTGCTGCTGCGCACGGTGCAGGAGATCCTCACCAACACCGCGCGCCATGCCGGCGCGCGCAATCTGTGGCTGAGTTTCAGCCGCACCGAAGCGGGCGAGTTGAAGCTGGATGCGCGCGACGATGGTCGTGGTGCGGGTACGATTCGACCCGGCAACGGCCTCAACGGCATGCGCGAGCGCCTGGCCGCGGTCGGCGGGCGGCTGCTGATCAGCGCCGAGCCCGGCCGCGGATTCGCGCTCTCGGCGTGGCTGCCCATGGAGAAGTCCCTATGATCAACGTGTGTCTGGTGGACGATCAGACCCTGGTGCGCCAAGGCATTCGCTCCCTGCTGGATCTGGCCGACGACATCCGCGTGGTGGCCGAATGCGGCGATGGCCCGCAGGCGCTGGAAACCATCCCCAAGCTGCGCCCGGACGTGGTGCTGCTGGACATGCGCATGCCGGGCATGAACGGCATCGAGGTGCTGCAGGCGCTGGCCGCCAAGAATGCGCTGCCGCCGACGGTGATCCTGACCACGTTCGATGACGATCAACTGGTGCTGGCCGGGCTCAAGGCCGGCGCGCGCGGTTATCTGCTCAAGGACGTGTCGCTGGAGCAACTGGTCGAGGCGGTGCGCACGGTGGCTGCGGGCGGCTCGCTGGTGTCGCCGGTGGTGACGCAGCGGCTCAAGGCCGGGATCGAGCGCATGGGCACGCAGTTCCAAAGCCTGGAGCAGCCCGATCCGCTGACCGAGCGCGAAACCGAGATCCTGCGCCTGATGGCCGGCGGCTACAGCAACAAGGAAATCGCCAACTCGCTGGCCGTGGCCGAGGGCACGGTGAAAAACCACGTCTCCAACATCCTGTCCAAGCTGGGCGTGCGCGATCGTACGCGCGCGGTGCTCAAGGCGCTGGAGCTGGGTATCGTCTGAGCGCGGCGGCGTCCGCCCGCCGCATGCCGCGCGCGACGCATCGCGCTGCGCCGCGGATGGCGTTCGCTATATCTTGCCGTTACCATCTGCCTTTCGGCTGTGGGTCATGGTGCCCGCGGCTGTTTGCCCAACCCGCCGGAGCACCAAGCCCGGCCCCGAAGGCTGCGGAGACTGTCCGAATGATGCGTGCTCTTGAAATCATCGTCGCCCTGCTCATGGTCGCGATCCTGTACCTCGTGGTCGGGGTGGTGATGCCGGACCACGGCTCCACCTCGCGCTCGGTCGAGGTCAGCCACGACTTCCGTCAGGTTTACGACATCCTCAGCAATTTCCGGCGCTTCCCCGATTACGGCGTGCTGCGCGCCTACGATCCCAACACCCGGTTCACGTTTTCCGGCCCGGCTTATGGCGTGGGCGCCGAGACGAGCTGGACCAGCAAGAACCGCAAGGTCGGTGGCGGTTCGCTGACCATCACCAAGGACGCGCCCGGTGCCAGCCGGGTGTCGACCCTGGGCAGCGCCGAAATCGTTTGGGCGCTCAAGAACGGCTGGGACGGACACAACAAGCGCATCATCATCGAGCTGGAGCGCTCCGGTAGCAGCGAGCGTCTGGTCAAGGTGACCATGCGCTACAAGGTCGATTATGGCTGGAACCTGATCGACCGCTACTCGCGCCTGTACATCCACGGCGAGCCGGCGGCGTTCGTGCAATACACGCTGGGCAATCTGCAGAACGTGCTGGCCTCGATCCCCAACGTGTCCTACAACGACTTGCAGCCCAGCATCGTGGTGACCAAGCCGCAGGCCGTGCTGTTCGTGTCCACGCGCGCCAAGCGCACGCTGGGAGATGTCACCATCGCCACGCAGAAAGCGCTGACCGAAATCGATGCGGCGATGAAAAAGCTGGGCGTGACCCAGGCCGGCCCGCGCATCACCATCACCACCGATTACGGTGACCAGTACTACGTGTTCGACGTGGCCGTGCCGATCAATACCAGCACGCTGACCGTGGCCGGGCAAAGCTACGACCTGACCCAGCCTGGCCAGGCGGTGGCATCCACCGGCGCCAGCGCGGCCGCCCCCGGCACCTGGGAGAAGAACGGCGCGCTCGTGGTCGATGGCAACGTCTCCGCGCGCATGGCTTTTGGCGGCAAGGTGCTGGAAGCCGACATGCAGGCCAGCCCGGCCAGCTTGCCGCTGATGCGCCTGAATCTCGAGGCCTATGCGCAGACCCACGGCTACGCTTTCGATCCCAACACGCATCGCCCGTACGACGTGGTCACGAACGCAGTCGATCCGAACACTGGCATGGGTGGCTACAAGGTGTTCCTGCCGTTGACGTGGGCGCCGGATGCGGTGCCGGGCCAGAGCGCGCAGCCAGCCGCTGCCGGCAGCGCGGCGCCAGCGATCGTGGCCAGCATCGCGGTTGGCGCCTCGGCGAGTGCTCCCGCCAGTGCGGCCAGCGTGACACCGGCGGCCGCGGCCACGGCCGGCTGATCCGCCGCGGGTTGATTTTCGTCGTGCACATCCCGGGTGCTTCCGTTGCATGCGGGAGCGCCCTGTGCGCGGCGCGCAGGGCGCGATTGGCGACATGATCGAAGCCGAATCCCTGCAACGCAGTTTTGGCGCGCGCCGCGCCGTGCGAGGGTTGAGCCTGAGTGTGCGTCCGGGGCAGATTCTCGGCCTGCTCGGACCCAATGGCGCCGGCAAAACCACCACCTTGCGCATGCTCGCCGGCGCGCTGGCGCCGGATGCCGGCGTCGCGCGCATCGGCGGCCACGACGTGCAGCGCCAAGCGCTGGCGGCACGGCGCGTGCTGGGCTATCTGCCCGAGGGCGCGCCGCTGTATGCGGAAATGAGCGTGCATGCGCTGTTGATGTTCGTGGCGCGCATACGTGGCCTGCGCCGCGCGCATCTGGCGCAGCGCTACGAAAGCGTGGTGCAGGCGCTGGAGCTGGAAAACCTGCTGGCGCAAACGATTGGCACGCTGTCCAAGGGCCAGCGCCGCCGCGTCGGGCTGGCGCAAGCCATCCTGCACGATCCACCGGCGCTGATCCTCGATGAGCCCACCGACGGACTTGATCCCAACCAGCAGGCCAGCGTGCGCGAGCTGCTGCGCGGTTTGGCGCGCGAGCGCGCGATCATCGTCTCCACGCACCTGCTCGAGGATGTGCCGCAGTTGTGCAATCGCCTCGCGCTGCTGGTGCGGGGGCGGCTGCTGGCCGACACCACGCCGGCCGAGTTCGTGGCGCGCTCACGCTATCGCGGCGCGGTGAGTTTCACCGCGCCGGCCGCCGGCCCGGTACGCGCCGCGCTGGGCCTGCTGCCCGAGGTCGATACAGTCGAGATCGACGCGCTCAGCGGGCGCGTCACCGTGCTGCCCAAACCCGGGCGTGAACTGCTGCCCAGGGTGCAGACACTGCTGGCCAGTTATCAGGTGCAGCCGCGTGAACTGGTGCTGGAGGCCGGGCGCATGGACGATGTGTTCCGCAGCATGACCGAGACCGACGCCGGCGAGGCCATGACATGAGCGGCCTGCGCGCGGTGCTGGGACGCGAGCTGTATGCCTATTGGGCCACCCCAGTGGCGTGGCTGTTCCTGATCGTGTTCCTGCTGCTGGCCGGTGTGTGCACGTTTTTCCTGGGCGATTTCTTCCCGCGCGGGCAGGCCGATCTGACCGCGTTCTTCGATTTCGTGCCGTGGCTGCTGCTGGTGCTGGTGCCCGCGGCGAGCATGCGTCTGTGGGCCGAGGAACGCCGTGGTGGCACTTTTGAGTTGTTGCTGACACTGCCGCTGACGCCGCTGGCGGCGATGCTGGGCAAGTTTCTGGCGGCGTGGCTGTTCGTGGCGCTGGCGCTGATGCTGACCTTTCCGCTGTGGCTGACGGTGAACTACCTTGGTCATCCGGACAACGGCGCCATCCTGGCGGCCTATCTGGGCAGCATGCTGCTGGGTGGCGCGCTGCTGGCGGTGGGCACCTGTCTGTCCGCGGCGACGCGCAATCAGGTCGTGGCCTTCATGCTCAGCCTGGTGGTGGGGCTGGCCTACCTGCTCAGCGGTGCGCCGCAAGTGCAAGACGCGCTGGCGCCGCTGTTGCCACCGGGCGTGGTGCAAGCGCTGTTCGAGTTCAGCATGCTGGCGCACTTCCAGCACATCGCGCGCGGCGTGCTGGATCTGGGTGATGTGCTGTTCTTCGTGGTCACCATCGCGGTCTGGCTGTGCGCCGGTGCGCTGCTGCTGAAACACGTCGAGGCTGATTGATGCGCGTGCTTGCATCCACGCGCGGCTTGCGCCTCGTGCTCGCGCTGCTGGCGCTGGCCTTGCTGTATGTGGCCGTGGTGCAGGTCGGCACGCGGCTGCTGGGCGGGTGGCGGATCGATCTCACCCGGGATCGCATCTACACCCTGGCGCCGGGCACGCGCGCCATCGCGCGTTCGCCGCGCGAGCCCGTGCAACTGACTCTGTATTTTTCGCGCCACGCGGCGCGTGATCTGCCGCAACTGCGCGCGTATGCGCGGCGCGTGCAGACGCTGCTGCGCGAAGTCGCGCGCGTTTCGCGGGGACGTGTACGCTTGGCGCTGGTCGATCCGCGGCCGTATTCCGAAGCCGAGGATCGCGCGCTGGCCGCCGGCCTCAGCGCGCTGCCGGTGGGACCGGAGGGACAGCGCGTGATTTTCGGTCTGGTCGGCACCAATGCCACCACCGGCATCGCCGATATTCCGTTCCTGCAGCCGGACAAGGAGGCTTTTCTCGAATACGACGTGGCGCGTCTGATCCACGAGCTGGTCACCCCGCAGCGACCGCTGGTGGGGCTGATCAGCGGCCTTCCGGTGGAGGGCACGCCGGGCAGCGCGGACGTGCCAGGATTGCCACCGTGGACGACATTTCAGCAGCTCGGGCAACTGTTCCGCGTGCAGCCGCTGGATGGGCGCACGCTGACCGCGATTCCCGCCGCGGTGCGCGTACTGCTGCTGGTGCAGCCGGACATGCTCAGCGCCGGTGCGGTACAGGCGATCCGCGCGTTTCTGCTGCGCGGCGGGCATCTGGCGCTGTTCATCGATCCCGATCCGGAAACCCTGCCGCCGGCGCGGGCCGTGGCCAGCGCGCAAGCCAGTTGGCGCGCATTGCAACCCTTGTTCGCGGAGTGGGGCGTGAGTTTCGACCCGGATCGCGTCGTGCTTGATCCGACCCTGGCGCGCAGCGTTGCGCTGCAACCCGGCATGGTGCCGGCGCCCGACCCCGCGGTGCTCGGGCTGGGCCGTGCCGAGCTCAGCCACGACGATGTGATCACCGCCGGCCTGCGCAGCATCAATGTGTCCACCGTCGGCAGCTTCGAACAAACCGAGCACGCGCGGTTGCGTCTGGTGCCACTGCTGCAATCCAGCGGTGATGCCGGCAGCGCCTCGGTGCAGCGCGTGCTGGATACGCCCGATCCGCAGGCGCTGCTGGACAATTTGCGTCAGGCGCGCGGCCGCTATGTGCTGGCCGCGCGCCTGACCGGCGCGCTGGCACCGGGCGCGCAGCAGGCCGATATCGTGCTGGTCGCCGACACCGACCTGCTCAGCGACCGGTTGTGGGTGCAGTTGCTGCCGTTCTTTGGTCAGACGCTGACCAGTCCATTCGCCAACAACGGCGATTTCTTCCTCAACGTGGTCGACAACCTCAGCGGCTCCAGTGCGCTGATCTCGATCCGCGGCCGCGCCGTGGCGGCACGCCCATTCACGCGCCTGCGCGTGTTGCGCGCCGAGGCCGAGCAGGCGTTCCGCGAACGCCGTCTGGCCTTGCAGCAACAACTCGATGCTGCCGAGCAACGTCTGCTGGAGATCGAGCAGGCGCGCAGGGCGGCCGGCGCCAGCATCGGCCTGCATGAGGCCGGGTATCGCGCCGCCAGCGAGCAGCAGCGCGAGATCCGCAACGAACTGCGGCGCATCGAACGCGATCTGGATGCGCGCATCCTGCGCCTGCAGTGGCACATCGAGACGCTGGATATTTTCCTGTTGCCGGCGCTGATCGCCTTGTTCGGCCTGCTGCTGGCAGCGTGGCGGCGCTGGCGTGGGAACATGGCGACATGAGCTGGCGCGCGCTGGGTGCACTGTTCGCGGTCGTGCTGCTGTTGCTGCTGCTGGATGCATTCGGCCCCGGCCGCCACGCGCCGCTGCCTTCCGCGGGTGTGGCCGGACAACTGCTGCTGCCGCGATTGGCCGCCAACACCGGGCGTGTCACGCGCATCGAAGTACAGCCGGCGCGAGGCGCCAGCGTAAGCCTGCTGCGCAGCACGCGCGGTTGGTGGGTGCGGCAGCTCGGCGCGCCGGCCGATGCCACGCTGGTGCAGAACTGGCTGGCGCGGCTGGCGCGCGCGCGCATTCTCGAGGCCAAGACGCGTCTTGCCGCGCAGTATGCGCTGCTCGGCGTGGCCAATCCCGGCCTGCCGGGCGCCGGGCTGGTATTGCAACTGTCCAGCCCGCAGGCCTTGCCGCAGTTGCTGATCGGCCGCTACGACGCGCGCCAGGAAGGCACCTTCGTGCGCCTGCGCGGGCACGCGCAAAGCCTGCTGGTCGCGGGTGATGTCACGCCGCCGAGCCGTGCGGTGGACTGGATGCAGCATCCACTGCTGTCGCTGCCCGCCAATGCAGTGCTGCAGATCGACCTGATCGGTCCGGGCGGCGCGCGTTTCCTGATCGATCGCAGCCTCGATGGCGCGCCGCGCGTGGTGACGGCACCGCGCGGTCTGCGTCAGCCTCTGGCGCTGGGTTCGCTGCTGTTGGGCATCTTCGATGGCCTGGATTACAGCGGCGTGTATGCGCGCATCGCCACGCCGCCGCGGGCATTGCAACTGCGCGCGCTGCTCAGCGATGGCAGCCTGCTGACGCTGAGCGCATGGCGCGGCCAGGATGGCCATGCGCTGGGCAATATCGGCATTCAGGCGCCGGTCGGTGGCCTGCCGCCCGAGGCCGCGGCCGGATTGGCGCGCACCGCTGCGCGCGTGCAGGCGCACACCTGGCAACTGGCGCCGGGCACCTGGTCGTT
Source organism: Metallibacterium sp. (assembly GCF_054637675.1). NCBI lineage: Bacteria > Pseudomonadati > Pseudomonadota > Gammaproteobacteria > Lysobacterales > Rhodanobacteraceae > Metallibacterium > Metallibacterium sp. The sequence continues at coordinate 8,254 of NZ_JBTSRB010000005.1, read as the reverse complement.
GCTGCGCGACGCGCTGGATGCCAAGGCCACGCGGCTGCCGCCCGCGCTGCCCGTCACGCCGTCGTCTGCGGCGTCGAGCCGGACACCCGCGCAGGCGGCGTTGCGGCCGCCACCCACCGCGGCCGCATGGGCGGCCTTGCGCGGCACACCATGAGCGAACAGGCGCACCCATCCGCCGCGGCGCGCGCGCCGAGCAGTCGCTTCGAGGCCTGGGCCGTGGCCGTTTTCGGCGCCAGTGCGGTGGCGCTGGGCGCGCTCGGCGCGCACGCGCTGCAAGGTCATCTATCCGCGTCGCTGCTGGCGGTGTGGCACACCGCGGTGGAGTACCAGTTCTGGCATGCGCTGGCGCTCGCGCTGGTGATGCTGGCAGCGCCCGCTGGCCGCGCGCGGCAAGTGGCGCGCAACGCGTTGATGCTGGGCATGCTGCTGTTCTGCGGCAGCCTGTACGCGCTAGCGCTGGGCGCGCCGCGCTGGATTGGGCTGATCACGCCGTTCGGCGGCGTGGCCTTGATCATCGGTTGGCTGGCGCTCGGTGCCGCGTGTTTGCGGCGCCAAGGCTGAGCACGGCGCAGCTTGCCTGCGGCGCCCGGCTTGAGCGCAGTATGAGCTGCGGCGACAATCACGCTGGCCCGCCGCTTGCAGCGCGCACCGGGGATGGCAACATGACGATACGCACGTCGCGCGGGTTCGATCTGGCAGTCGCGCATGCGCACCTGCGCCGCAGCGATGCGCGCCTGGCGCGCTGGATGCGTCGCATCGGTCCGCTTGAATTCGATTTCAGCGCGCGCTTCAACAGCGTCGACGCGCTGGCGCGCTCGATCCTGCACCAGCAATTGTCCGGCAAGGCCGCGGCCACGATCACCGCGCGCGTGGTCGCGCTGATGCCACGCGCGCAGATCAGCGCGGCGGGGCTGGATGCGCTGCCGGATGAAGCGTTGCGCGCCGCCGGGGTTTCCGGCAACAAACTGGCGGCGCTGCGCGATCTGGGCGCACGCGCGCAGGCCGGTGCGATTCCCGGCGCAACCGCGCTGGAACGCATGAGCGATGCGGCCATCATCGAGGCGCTGACGCCGGTGCGCGGCATCGGCCGCTGGACCGTGGAGATGCTGCTGATGTTCCGCCTCGGGCGCCCGGATGTGCTGCCGTTGGACGATCTGGGCGTGCGTCAGGGCGCGGCGCTGGTCGATGAACTGGACAGGCCGCCCAGCGCACGCGCGCTGGCCCAGCGTGGTGCCTGCTGGGCGCCGTACCGCAGCCTGGCCGGGTTTTATCTGTGGCGCGTGGTCGCGCACGCACGTGGCAAAAGCGCGTGATGGATAGCAGCGCGCTGCTGACGACGTTTCGCGGCGACAGTCAGCGTCTGGGCGTGGGCGGTGCCTACGACAACTTGTTGCGCGCGCTGCTCGCCGCCTTGCCGCGCGCGGACGACTGGTCGGCGCTGGTGCAGGGCTTGCTGCAGCAGCAGGCCGCGGGCGCCGCCATCGCGCTGGCTGAGCAGGGCTTGCAGCGCCACCCCGAACAGATCGAGCTGCGTTATCTGCTGGGCAACGGCCTGCGCATGGTCGATGAACGGCACGCCGCCGAGCGCGAGTTGCGCGCGGTGCTGGCGGTGCAGCCGACGCACGCCGGCGCGGCGGCTTCACTGGCGCATTTGCTGCGCAGCGAAGGGCGACTGCAGGCGGCGGCACAGGTGGCGCTGGACTCACTGCCAGCGTTGCCGACCGACGCGCAGTGGCGCGATGCGCTGGCATTCATGCGCGAATGCGACGATGCGCGTGCTGCGCTGGATCTCACCCGGCGTGCACTCAGGCAGATGCCCGAGGATGGTGGGATGCACGCCGCCGCCGGCGAGCTGGCGCTGGAGCTGGGCCGCTTCGAACAGGCGCGCGTGCATTTGCGCCGCGCGCTGGCCATGCAGCCGCAGTTCGCCTCGGGCTGGTTGCGGCTGGCCGCGGCGCACCGCTTCCAGCAGCTCGACGAAGCCGATGCGCGGTTGATCGAGCGGGCCGCGCACGCATCCGATCCGTCCAGCGAGGCCGGCATCGCCGCGCGCTTCGCCTGGGCCAAGGTGCTGGCCGATGTCGGCGCGTTCGATCAGGCCGTGCCGCAGCTGCGCGCCGCCAACGCGGCCATGCGCCCGCGCGTGGAGTGGTCGGCGCGTGGCTTCGATGCCTTCGTGCAGCGCCAGATCGTGCAGCCCGCGCCACCGCCGCAAGCGCAGCGGCTGGGCTTTGCCCCGGTGCTCATCGTCGGCTTGCCGCGCACCGGCACCACGCTCACCGCCAGTCTGCTGGCGCGGCATCCCGAGGTGCGCAATCGCGGTGAGCTGAACTGGCTGGCGCAACTGGCCTTGCACGTCGAAACCGGCGGCCGGCAGGTCGCGCAGATGCGCGAATCCGCGACGCTATACGCGGCGCAACTGCGCCGCGACGATGCGCCGGCGCGCGTGATCGTGGACAAAAACCCGCTCAACTTTCGTCATCTGGGCATGGCCGCGGCGCTGCTGCCCGGGTTGCGCGTGATCCATTGCCAGCGCGGCGCGCGTGCTACCGCGCTGTCGATTTATCGGCAGATGTTCGCGCATGAGGACAACGGCTATGCCTACGATTTCGCCGACATCGCCGCGTTCGCGCGCGGCGAGGCGCGGCTGATGCGACACTGGCGCGCCACGCTGCCGGTGCCTTTCTACGCACTGGATTACACGCGTCTGGTCAGCGACACCGACGCGGTGCTGGCCGAGTTGCATGCGTTTCTCGATCTGCCCGAGGCGGCCGTTGGCGCGGCGTCAACGGCGCCCGAGTCGATCCGTACCGCCAGCGTCTGGCAGGCACGGCAGAAAGTGCATCGTGATGCGCTCGATGCGTGGAAGCCCTGGGCGCCGTATCTGCCGGAGCTGCTGGATACGATTCCCGAGTCGTGGGCGTGAGTGGCGGCGCATGAGCAAGGCCGGTGCCGCGCTACCGCCCGCGATCTTCCTGATGGGTCCCACCGCCAGCGGCAAGACCGCGCTGGCCTGTGCGCTGGCCGAGCGCTTTCCACTGGCGCTGATCAGCGTCGATTCGGCGCTGGTGTATCGCGGCATGGATATCGGCACGGCCAAGCCCGACGCGGCCACGTTGGCGCGCTACCCGCACGCGCTGCTGGATGTGCGCGACCCGGCGCAGCCTTACTCGGCCGCCGAATTCCGCGCCGATGCGTTGCGCGAGATGCAGGCCGCGCAGGCGGCCGGGTGCGTGCCGCTGCTGGTCGGTGGCACCGGCTTGTACTTTCGCGCGCTTCAGCGCGGTCTGTCGCCGCTGCCCGAGGCCGATCCCGCGCTGCGCGCGCAGTTGACCGCCGAGGCCGCCGCGCGCGGCTGGCCGGCGCTGCATGCGCGCCTCGCCGCGCTGGATGCAGCGGCCGCGCAACGTATCCGGCCCACGGATACGCAGCGCATCCAGCGTGCGCTGGAGGTGATCGCGCGCAGCGGCGAGCCGCTCAGCGTGTTGCAGCAGCGCGGTGGTGAAGCCTTGCCGTGGCGCGTGCTGAAGCTAGTGTTGCTGCCGCAGGATCGCGCAGCGCTGCGTCAGCGCATCGCGGCGCGCTTTGATGCGATGCTGGGCGCAGGTTTTCTGGATGAGGTGCGGCGCCTGCGCGCGCGCGCCGACTTGCATGCCGAGTTGCCGGCCTTGCGCGCGGTGGGTTATCGTCAGGCTTGGGCGTATCTGCGTGACGCGACCGATTTCGCCGAGTTCCGCATGCAGGCCATCCACGCCAGCCGGCAATTGGCCAAGCGTCAGCTCACCTGGCTGCGCGCCGAGGCCGACATTCATGCGCTGGAGCCGTTTGCCGCTGATCTGCTCGCGCGCGCCGCGGCGCTGGTGCATGACTTTCTTGGCGCCACAGATCGCGGCAGCGCCGCAGGCTTGCGTTAAACTCGCGGCGTTGGGTCGGGACCGTCGCCGGTGCGACGTGCTCTTTTGGCCGACCCGCGTGCGAGGGGTAGTCAAATGTCCAAAGGACAATCGCTGCAGGATCCATTTTTGAACGTATTGCGCCGCGAGCGCATTCCGGTGTCGGTGTACCTGGTCAACGGCATCAAATTGCAGGGCACCATCGAATCGTTCGACCAGTTCGTGGTGCTGCTGCGCAACCAGGTCAGCCAGATGGTTTACAAGCACGCCATCTCCACCGTGGTGCCGTCGCGCGCGGTGCGCGTAGGCAACGAAGATGACGCCGAGAGCGCGTCCGAAGCACAGGACGACAAGACCTGAAAACCCTGTTCGAACGCGGCAAGAAAGGCGAACGCGCGTTGCTGGTGCTGCCGCACGCGCGCAACGGCAGCGATGCCGAAGCCGACGCGCGCGAGTTCGAGGAACTGGCGCGCTCGGCCGGCGCGGAAGTGCTGGAACGCATTGGCGCGCGCGTCGATGCGCCCAATCCGCGCTTCTACATCGGCAGCGGCAAGGCCGACGAAATCAAGGCCCTGATCGCGGCACTGGACGCCAATCTGGTGCTGGTCGATCACGCGCTCAGCCCGGTGCAGGAGCGCAATCTCGAAGCGCATCTTGGCGTGCGCGTGGTCGATCGCGCCGGGCTGATCCTGGACATCTTCGCGCAGCGCGCGCGCTCGCACGAAGGCAAGCTCGAAGTCGAGCTGGCGCAACTCAAGCACCTGGCCACGCGCCTGGTGCGCGGCTGGACCCATCTCGAGCGCCAGCGCGGCGGTATCGGCATGCGCGGCCCTGGCGAAACCCAGCTCGAAACCGACCGCCGCCTGCTCGGCGAGCGCGTCAAGCAACTGCAGCGCCGGCTCGACAAGGTGCACACGCAGCGCGGCCAGCAGCGCCGCGCGCGCCTCGATGCCGGTGTGTTGCGCGTGGCGCTGGTCGGTTATACCAACGCCGGCAAATCGACCCTGTTCAACGCACTGACCAGCGCGGATGTTTACGCCGCCGACAAGCTGTTCGCCACGCTCGATCCCACCGTGCGCCGCATCGTGGAACTGGGTTGCGGTCCGGTGGTGCTGGCCGATACGGTCGGTTTCGTGCGCAAGCTGCCGCACGATCTGGTGGCCGCGTTTCGCGCCACGTTGGCCGAGGCGCGCGACGCCGATCTGCTGCTGCACGTCACCGACGCCGCGGATCCCGAGCGCGAGCAGCACATCCGGGTGGTCAACGAGGTGCTCGAGGAAATCGGCGCCGGCGCGGTGCCCCAGTTGCAAGTCATGAACAAGATCGATTTGCTGGATCGGCAGCCGTCGCTGGATCGCGATGGCGCCGGTGATGCGCAGCGCGTGTGGCTGGCCGCGGCGCGCGAGTCTGGGCTGGATCTGCTGCGCAGCGCGCTGGGTCAGCGCCTGGGCGGCGCGCGCGTGCGCGGCGAGCTGCATCTCGATGCGCACGCTGGACGCCTGCATGCGCGGCTCAAGGTGCTGGGCGCGCTCGCCGCGGAGCACTTCGACGACCGCGGCTGGCATTTGCAGATCGACGCGCCGCGCAGCGTGCTGGAGCCGCTACGCGCCCAGGCTGGCGCCGCGCTGAATGCGCTGCTGGGGCCGCTGCCGTGAACCTGATCTTTCGCCGCGCGCGCCGGCAGACGCGCGCAGGCTGCTAAAATGCCGCGGCTGCGCGACGCATGCCCTTGGGGACATGCGCGGCGCGCGCCGCCTGGTGATGCTGCATCGCTTCCCGCGCAGGGTTCTGTGCGGCGTCGAACCCGAGCAGCACGGCGGCTTCGATTGCGTACGCTGGTGCAGCCTGTGCGCGGTGTGCGCAGCCCTGAACATTCATCTGACGAGTGACACGACATGGCCTGGAATGAGCCCGGCGGCGGCCAACGCGACCCGTGGGGACGCGGTACTGGTGGCGGTAAAGGCCCCGATTTGGAGGCCTGGCTGAAGCGTCTGCGCCAGCGTCTCGGCAATTTTCGCGGCGGCGGTGCCGGCGGCGTGGGCACGATCATCGTCGCCCTGCTGCTGGCCTGGCTGCTGTTCGATTCGTGGGCCGTGATCAATGCCAGTCAGGTTGGCGTGGTGACGCGCTTCGGCGCCTATGATCGCACCCTGCCACCCGGCTTCCATTTCGTGCTGCCGCGGCCGTTTGAAAACGTGCGCAAGGTCGACATGACCTCGGTGCGCTCGGTCTCGGACAAGATGCAGATGCTGACCAAGGACGAGAATATCGTGCAGGTCGATTTCAACATCCAGTACCAGGTCAACAACGCCGAGCAGTATCTGTTTTCCATGCAAGATCCGGACGAGGCCGTGCGTCAGGCCGCCGAGGCCGCGGTGCGGCGCGTGGTCGGCGCCAGCACCATGGATACGATTCTGTCCGGCGAGGGCGCGGCCATGGTGGCGGCCACGCAACAGTCCCTGCAGCAACTGCTCAACAGCTACAACACCGGCATCACCATCACCGAGGTCAATTTCCAGAACATTTCGCCGCCGGCCGAGGTGAAAGCCGCGTTCGACGACGTCAACAGGGCGCGCGAGGACAAGCAGCGCATCGAGGACGAGGCCAAGGCCTACGCCAGCAAGATCCTGCCCGAGGCGCGCGGCAACGCGGCGCGCATCGTCGCCAGCGCGCAGGCCTACGAGATCACGCGCGAGGTGCGCGCGCAAGGTGATTCGCAGCGTTTCCTGGCCATGCTCAAGGAATACCGCGCCGCGCCCGCGGTGACGCGCAAGCGCCTGTGGCTGGAAACCATCGAACAGGTCATGGCCGCCAACACCAAGGTGGTCGATGAGGGCACGGGCCGCAACTTGATCTATTTGCCCTTGCCGCACCCCAGCGCGCCCGCGCCGACCACGCCCACGGCGCTGTTGCCGGGTGTGGGCGCTGAATTGCAAGCGCCCGCGGCAAGCAGCAGCTCGGCGGCTGCGTCGCAAAGCACGGTTCCGATCACCTCGGCCGGCAGCACGCAGGGAGGTCAGTCATGAGCAAGCCCATCCTCATCGCCATCGCCGTGTTGCTGGTGCTGCTCGGCTACAACAGCATGTTCACCGTGCGCCAGGATCAGTCGGCGCTGCTGCTGCAGTTCGGGCGCATCGTGCGCAGCGACTACAAACCGGGTCTGCATTTCAAGCTGCCGTTCGTGCAGGAGGACGTGAAATTCGACAAGCGCATTCTTACCCTCAATGCGCAGCCGGAGCGCTACTTCACCGCCGAAAAGAAAGTGGTCAACGTCGATTTCTACGTGAAGTGGCGCGTGGCCAATCCGGCGCTGTTCTACCAGTCCACCGCGGGTAGCGAGACCCAGGCCGAGGCGCGCCTCAGCCCCATGGTCAAGGACGCGTTGCGTTTCGAGTTCAGCGCGCTGCCGCTGGATGAGCTGGTGTCGGGTGGCCGCAACGATGTGACCAAGCGCGTGCGCGATCAGGCCAATACCTCGGCCATGCGCACGCTGGGCGTGCAGATCGTCGATGTGCGCATCAAGCAGATCGATCTGCCCGAGTCGGTCAGCGAGTCGGTATTCAAGCGCATGAGCGCCGAGCGCATGAGCCTGGCCAACGCGTTGCGTTCCAGCGGCGAGGAAGCCGCCGCCAAGATTCGCGCCGACGCCGACAAGCAGGCGCAGGTGCTGGTGGCGCAAGCCGATAGCCAGGCCTCGGAGCTGCGCGGTCAGGGTGACGCGCAGGCGGCTGAGACCTACGCCAAGGCCTACGGTCAAGACCCGAAATTTTTCGTCTTCTACCGTTCGCTGGAAGCCTACCGGCGCAGTTTCGGTCAGGGCCATGGCGTGCTGCTGCTGAAGCCCAATTCCGAGTTCCTGCACTACTTCGACGCGCCGGGTCAGTGAGTTGAACGCCGCACAATCTTCAGCCCCGATGGGGCCGGAACCGTTGTGCGCGCGGCATTGATCGCCGCGATCTGTTTTCCCCCTTTTGCCACAGGGGTGAGTCAGCGCGCCCATGATCTTCCGCGGGCAGATCATGGGCTGGCGAACGCCCGAGCGCCGTGCGTGAGGGTCGGGACAAGAGCCTGTCCTGAGCCTGCCGTAGGATGGCGCCCAGCGCCGGATGGGTTCGGAGCGACGCGGCGATCAGCATGCTCCACTGAAGTCTCGGCCGACGCCGTATCCTCACCCCAACCCCTCCCTTAGGGACTTCCGTTGGTTCGTCCCTTAGGGACTTCCGTTGGTCGTCTCCCGGTAGGAAAGGGGCTCACATCTGAACTTCAACGCGCATCAAATCGAGAACGTCATGGGTAAATCCGTAGTCATTCTGGGCGCCCAATGGGGGCGAGTGCCCGCGCTTGCGAACTGCTGCGGATAG